>DASWCU010000099.1:0-2596 GCA_036389935.1 Candidatus Limnocylindria bacterium | reverse complement strand
ACCTCGGGCAGGCCGACCCGCACGCTGGGCGCATCGGCCGCGATGCGCCAGTCGCAGGCGAGCGCGAGCTCGTAGCCGCCGCCCAGCGCGCTGCCGTTGATCGCCGCGACGGTCGGGCAGGACATGGCCGCGAGGTCGTTCAGCACGGACTGCATCGCGCGGCTCCCGTCCCGGATCTCGGATGCCGAGGGCCAGCGCGAGAGCATCGCGAGGTCGGCGCCGCCGACGAACTGATCCGGCTTCGCGCTGGCGATGACGAGGCCCCGGGGCTGCGCCTCGCCCGCCTGCGCGATCGCGCGCGACAGCGCCGCGATGAGCGGCGGATCGATCGCGTTCACCTTGTCCGTCGGCCGATCGATGACGATGCGCGCCACGCCCGCATCGTCGGGGGACTCGAACCGTGCTCCCGCGGGCGTGATGGCGGCAAGCTCGGCCGCGACCCCGCTCGTGCCGGTCGGCTGGGTCGTCCCGGTGCTCATTCGCTCAGTTCATCGCCGCGAGCCGTCGGGGCGCACACGTAGCGCTCAGCTCAAGTGCTCGAGCACGATGGCCACGCCGTTGCCCCCGGCCGCGCAGACGCTCGCGAGGCCGAACTGCACGCCGCGGCGGCGCATCTCGTTCGCCAGGCTCGTGAGGACGCGCGCGCCGGTCGCGCCGAACGGATGGCCGAGCGCGATCGAGCCGCCCATGACGTTGACGATGTCCTCGTTCACACGACCCGTGCCGTTCTGCTCCAGAACGCGGAAGGTCGAAAGCACCTGGGCCGCGAACGCCTCGTGCATCTCGATCAGCCCGACGTCGGAGAGCGCGATGCCCGCACGACGGAGCGCGACCGGGATCGCGTGGGCCGGCGCGATGAGCAGCTGCTCGGACGGATCCACGGCGGCATAGGCGTACGACCGGATCGCGATGAGGTCGGTGCGACCCTCCGCGCGGGCGCGATCCTCCGCGAGCAGGAGCATCGTGGCGGCGCCGTCGGTGAGCGGGCTCGCGTTGCCCGCGGTGATCGTGCCGTGGGCGCGATCGAAGACCGGCCTGAGCGTCGCCAGGCGATCGAGGGTCGAGTCGCGGCGAATGTGCCCGTCGGTCGCGATCGCGCGACCATCGCGGTAGAGGGGAGCGACCTCGGCGGCGAGGCGGCCGTCATCCCACGCCCGCGCGGCGAGCTCGTGGCTCCGGAGCGCCCAGCGGTCCTGGTCGGCGCGCGGGATCTCGTTGATGAACGCCATTCGTTCGGCCGACTCGCCCATCGTGAGCCCGGTCGATGTCTCCTTGATGCCCGGCGCCACCGGGGAGAGGTCGGCGAGCCGGATCTCCGCGAAGCTCGTGACCTTGTCGGGGAGCGTCTTCGCCTGCGAGGCGCGGACGAGGGCCCGTGCGAGCTTGGGGGTGTACGTGATCGGCACGTTCGAGAGGCTCTCGGCGCCACCGGCCAGGGCGCTCGTCGCCGTTCCGACGGCGATGTGGTCGGCCGCGGTGGTGATCGCGACGCACGCCGACGCGCACGCCATACCGACGCTCGCGGCCGGGATGCTCGGGGGTAGACCGAGGGCGAGCACGATCTCGCGCGCGAGGTTGTGGTACGCGACCGGACGGGAGACGTTCCCGTACACGACCTCGTCGATGGCGTTCACCGGCAGCTCGGCGCGAGCGATCGTTTCGCCTGTCGCCGCGGTCGCGAGCTCGAGCACGTCGAGCTCGGCGAAGTCCGTCCCGGCCTTCACGAACGGGGTGCGCCAGCCGCCGGCGATCACCGCGCGGGTCACGCCCGCCATCCTACGCTCCCAAACGAACGTTTGGTAGAAATGCCGCGGCCCGGGCCCTCCGGCGCGCTGGCGGCGCGAACTCCGGCGGTGCGGGGGCTCCGCGGCGCCCGCGGCTATCGTGCCGGGCGTGATCCCGCTCGCGCCGTTCGGGCGCACCGGCCACCAGAGCACTCGGACGCTGTTCGGCGCGGCCGCGCTGTCGCGCGTCACGCAGCAGCGGGCCGACGACGCGCTCGATCTCCTGCTCCGCTACGGCGTCAACCACATCGACACGGCCGCGAGCTACGGGGACTCAGAGCTGCGCATCGCGCCCTGGTTCGGCCGGGTCGACCGCGATCGTTTCTTCCTGGCGACGAAGACCGGCGAGCGGACGTATCGCGGAGCGCGGGACCAGATCCGCCGATCGCTGGAGCGGCTCGGCGTCGATCACGTCGATCTCATCCAGCTCCACAATCTCGTCGATCCCGCCGAATGGCACACCGCGATGGGACCCGATGGCGCGCTGCGCGCCGTCGCCGAGGCGCGCGACGCGGGGCTCGCGCGGTCCATCGGGGTGACCGGCCACGGCGTCACCGCGCCCGCCCAGCATCGGCGGAGCCTCGAGCGGTTCGCGTTCGACTCGGTCCTCTTCCCCTACAACCACGTGCAGGTGCGCGATGCGCGCTACGCGGCCGACGTCGAGGCGCTGGTCGCGCTGTGCGAGGAGCGTGGCGTCGCGATGCAGATCATCAAGAGCATCACCATCGGCCCGTGGCAGGGCGAGCGGCCGGAGTCGCCGCGGACGTGGTACGAGCCGCTCACCGAGCAGGGCGACATCGATCTCGCGGTGC
>DASWCU010000098.1:0-19443 GCA_036389935.1 Candidatus Limnocylindria bacterium | reverse complement strand
TCGCAACAAACGCGGCCTCGGGTGGGCGCTGGCCGCGAGCGTGCTCCTCGCCGCCTGCGGTGGCGGCGGGACCGGACAGGCGGGCGCGAGCCCGTCGGCGGAGAAGACCGCGCGCATCGGCTCCTTCGACCGGCCGATCGTGTTCGCGTTCACGCCGTCGCAGGACGTCGCGCGCATCACCGCGAGCGGGACCGCCATCGCCTCCGCGCTCGCGCAGGCGACCGGGCTCCGCTGGAAGGTGAGCGTTCCGACCAGCTACGCGGCCGAGGTCGAGTCCGTCTGCGCGGGCCAGACCGACATCGCCGCGATCGCCTCGCTGCAGATGACCCTGCTGCTCGACAAGGGCTGCGGGGATCCGATCCTCAGCTCGCTCCGCCGGGACGAGAAGGGCCAGCTCGCGACGACCTACAAGTCCCAGATCCTCGTGAAGTCGGACAGCGGGATCAACGACCTGAACGGCCTCAAGGGCAAGAAGTTCGCGTTCACCGACCCGCTCTCGGCGTCGGGTTACCTCTTCCCGACGCTGCTCGTGAAGCAGAAGACCGGACAGGACCCGAAGACGTTCTTCGCCTCGACCATCTTCGCCGGCGGACACGACAAGGCGGCGCTCGCGCTGTACAACGGCCAGGTCGACGGCGCGGCGACATTCATCGACGTCCGCACGAACCAGGGCATGCCGGCGGACATCTCGCAGAAGACGAAGGCGATCGACACGTCCCCACCGATCCCGAACGACGGCGTCGCGATCCGCAAGGGCTTCCCGGCCGACCTCCAGGCCCAGGTGAGCAAGGCGCTGATCGATTACTGCGCCTCGGACGCCGGCAAGAAGCCGTGCAAGGACCTCTTCAACTGGGACGGCCTCCAGGCCGTGGACAAGGCCTTCTACGACCCGGTCCGCGATGCGGCGAAGCTCGCGGGCATCGATGTCGCCGCCGAGGCGGCGAAGACGCCGGCCCCGCCACCGCCGACGCCGAGCCCGACCAAGGCCCCGTAACCCCCTCAGCGAAACGAGATGGGACACGCCCGCCGGGTCTCATTCCGGCGGGCGTGTCCATGTAAAGTCAGGCGGCGGTGCCGCCGATCCTCTCGCTGCAGGGCGTCACGAAGATCTATCCGAGCGGCACGCGTGCCCTCGACGGCATCACGCTCGACGTCGAGCGAGGGGAGTTCGTCGTGCTCATCGGCCTGTCCGGCTCTGGAAAGTCCACGCTCCTCCGCTGCGTCAACCGGCTCATCGAGCCGACCGCCGGTCAGGTCATGTTCGACGGGAGCGACGTCACCGGGGCGAGCAGCGCCGACCTCCGGCGCATCCGGCGACGGATCGGGATGATCTTCCAGCAGTTCAATCTGGTGAAGCGCAGCTCCGTCATGGCGAACGTGCTGTCGGGCCGGCTCGGGTACCGCGACACGTGGCGGACGATCGCCGGACGGCCGAGCCGCACGGACGTCGCGCTCGCGTTCGAGAACCTGGGCCGCGTCGGCATCGCCGACAAGGCGTTCGGCCGCGCCGATGCGCTCTCCGGTGGCCAGCAGCAGCGGGTCGGCATCGCGCGGGCGCTCATGCAGGGGCCCGAGCTGATGCTCGCGGATGAGCCCGTCGCGAGCCTGGATCCCGCGACCAGCCACTCGGTGATGAAGTACCTCGAGGAGATCAACCGGAAGGACGGGATCACGGTCATCTGCTCGCTCCACTTCCTCTCGCTCGCCCGCCGCTACGGCACGCGGGTCGTGGCCCTGAAGGGCGGGACGGTCGCTTTCGACGGCAAGCCGGCCGAGATCGACGAGCGCCGCTTCAAGGAGATCTACGGCGAGGACGCGGTCGAGGTGGAGATCGGCCCCGATCGTTCCGAGCCGCAGCCCCTCAGCCCGAACGAGGCGGCCCTTCGGGCGCTCGCCTCGGACGCCGACCATCTCACGGATCTCGGGCGGTAGTGGCCGAGTACTTCGTCGCGCGCGGGCTGCCGGTCCCGCGCGAGCTCGAGCGCAGCCCGCTCACCGACTGGCGGCGGCTCAGCGTCGCGGCGCTCGTGCTCGTCGTGCTCTTCCTTGGCCTTCGGATCACCGACATCGACGCGAGCCGCGCGAACCCCGATTACGCCGGGCAGGTCCTGCGGCAGCTCGTCCAGTTCGACTTCTCGATCCTCGGCCCGCAGAACGAGTTCGAGACGTTCTGGGACGGCGCTCTCGGCCTGATGATCGTCACGATCTTCCTCGGGATCATGGGGACCGCGTTCGCGATGGTGCTGGCGGTCCCGCTCTCGTTCCTCGGCGCGCGGAACATCATGACCGGCAACCCGCTCACGTCGGCGGTGTACATCCTCATCCGCCTCGCGTTCACGATCGTCCGGTCGATCGACGTGCTCATCGTGGTGATCATCGCCGTGATCCTGCTCGGACTCGGCAACGCGGCGGGTGTGTTCGGCCTCGCGTTCCACAACGTGGGGGTCATGGGCAAGCTCTACTCGGAGGCGATCGAGGGCATCGATTCCGGGCCGCTCGAGGCGATCACCGCGACCGGGGCGAACCGCTTCCAGGTGATCTGGACCGCCGTCCTGCCGCAGCTGCTCAACCCGTTCATCAGCTTCACCATCTATCGCCTGGACACGAACGTCCGCCTCGCGCCGATCATCGGGCTGGTCGGCGGCGGCGGGATCGGCGTCGTGCTCTTCCAGAACATCCAGCTGCTCCGGTACCACGCCGCGGGCACGATCATCCTGCTCATCGTGCTCACCGTCGCCGCGATGGACTTCGTGTCGGCCCAGATCCGCAAGCGCCTGGTCTAGCCGGTCTCCGGGGGCTCGGACCGCGTCAAGAGCCCGCCGATGAACGAGGCATGCAACCCAGGCAGCCCTGGCGGCCACGGGTCCTGACGCCCGCCGAGGCGGAGGAGATCGCCGCCCAGCTCACCGAAGACGAGCTCGAGCTCGGGCGGCTCGAGACGATCTGCGTGAAGTGGGTCATGGACGACGCGCGCACGCTCTCGGCGGCCGCGGCCCAGCTCCGCGACTTCGCCGATGACCTCGTCGGGCTCGAGCTCGACGGCTGGCAGCTCGTCGAGCCGGTCGACGGCGGCCACGGTCACCTCGTCAATCGCGATCCGGAGCGCCGGTTGTCGGAGCCGGCGTAGCGCCGCCGCTGGCGCTCAGTTCGCCCAGGCCGGCCGGCTCGCGCCGTCGATGCCCTCGCTGTGCGTGATCCGCATCGGCTGCTTCGCCGCGCCGCCGGCGAGCGCGGCGCCGACGTCCATGACCCAGAGATCGATGGTGAAGCCATCGGCGCGCAGGAACGCGATCTGCGTCCCATCGGGCGAGAACACGGCGTTCCAGCTCCGCCCATCGGCCGTGAGGACGAGATCGCGCCCCGATGCGAGCTCGAGGGCGTGGACGTCGTTCATCCGCCCGTCATCGTGACGCAGCGTGTAGACGATCCACCTGCCGTCCGGCGAGAACGACGGGCGGTACGGCTCACCCTCGGGCACGCCCTTCACGGCCGTCGACGCGCGGCCATCGACCGGCTTGAGGATGAGCTCGGGGTCGCCGTGGTCGTACGACGTCAGCACGAGGCTCTTTCCGTCCGGCGCCCACGCCGGGTCCGCCCAGTCCGCGCCCGTCGACAGGATCGCGGTCACGCGCTTCGCGGCGAGGTCGAAGAGCACCAGGTCGGCGGAGCCGTCCGCGTCGCCCTCGATGAGCGCGAGCTTCGTCCCGTCGGGCGAGGGCGCGGGGCCGAGGAACCAGCGGACCGTGTGCTGACGCGAGGAGCCGGGGGCGCGGGTCAGGCCGCTGAGCAGCACGTCCTCCGATCCGCTCGCGGTCGGTCGCCGGACGACGTCGCTGAAGCCGAGCCGCGCCGGGGTGAGCTGCCCGTCCACGACGCGGTCCCCCTCGATCTCCTCGAAGCGCGAGAAGTACAGCGTCGCGCCGTCCCGGGTGAGCGCGGGCTGCTGGGATCGCCCGTCGAACGAGCGCTGCTGGTAGTTGCCGCCGCTCAGCACGTAGACGTCACCGCGCAGCACGAACGCGATCCTGCCGCGGACCTGCGGCGCGCTCACGGGCCCGGTCGGCTTCGCAGGCGTCGGGGTCGCGGCCGCGCCCGCGGTCACGATCGGCTTCAGTCGGTCGCCCAGCACGATGTAGCCGATCAGGAGCACGACGGCGAGCGCGCCGAAGATCAGATCGCGGGGACGCATGCGCGGTCCACCTCCCGCGCGATCCGCTCGATCTCCGCTTCGAGCTCGGGGCCGTTCCGCAGCTCGAGGTACCCGCCAGCGGGCGGCTCGAACCGCTCGCGCATCCGCTCGTACACGCGCTCGTCCGCGTCCGAACGGTCGTCCGGATCGCGCGCGACGCGGCGGCCGGCGAGCCGGGCGAGGATGTCGGGCTCATCGGCCACCACGTGCGCGAACAGGATCGGGACGTTCCGCCGGCGGGCGGTCGCGATGCTCGAGGCGCGGCTGCCCGCCGTGAGGTGCGTCGCGTCCGCCACGACCCGGTGACCGTCGCCCAGCAGGCCGTCCACGAGCGCGTCGATACATCTGAAGATCGTCGCGTTCTCTTCCTCGGCGTACGACGCCGCGACGAAGAGCCGGCCGCGGAGGTCGTCGCTCGCGACGTGGACCGCCCCGAGCCGGCGCGCCAGCAGGCGCGCGCAGTGTGACTTCCCCACTCCGGGGAAGCCCATCAGCACGACGAGGGCCGCGGCGGCCCCGGGCCGCTCCGGGACGGCGAGCTCGCCCCGAAGCTGCGCGGCGAGCTCGCCGGCACGCTCGCCGTAGATGCGCGTCTGCTCCCGCGCGGCACCCGATGGACGGCGCGGGGCCGGGCTCACGCGACGCCGAAGCCGCGCGCGCGCAACGCGGACCGCGCGGCGGCCGCCTCGTCCCACGGGACCTTCTCCTCGCCCACGATGATCGAGCCCTCGTGGCCCTTGCCCGCGAGCAGGACGGTGTCGCCCTCCTCGGCCCGTTCGATCGCCGCGGCGATGGCCTCGGCGCGATCGTCGATGACCCGATAGTCGGCCTCCCGACGCTTTCCCGCCGCGACGGCGCCGACCTCGATCTCGGCGAGGATCGCGCCGGGGTCCTCCAGGCGGGGGTCCTCCTGCGTGATCACGAAGTGGTCGGCATGCTTGGCGGCGACCTCGGCGAGCCGCGGGCGTTTGGCGCGATCGCGTTCGCCGGCGCTGCCGAACACCGCGATGAGCCTGCCGCGGGTCATCGGCCGCAGCAGGGCGAGCACCTTGTCGAGCGATCCGGGCGTGTGCGCGTAGTCGACGATGACCGTGAACGGCTGTCCCTCGTCGATCCGCTCCATCCGGCCGCGGACGGGGGTCGCGTGCGACAGCGCCTCGCGGCACTGCGCGAGGGTCGCCCCGGCGGCCAGGCCGGCGCTGGCCGCGGCGAGGGCGTTCTGGACGTTGAACCGGCCGACGAGCGGCAGCCGGAGCTCCACCGTCTCGCCGAACGCGCTGAGCGTCATCCGCGATCCACCCGCGTCGCTCGAGATGACGCTCCCCTGCACGTCGGCGAGGGCGTCGACGCCGTACGTGATGGCGCGCGCGTGCGCCGCGCGGTCCGCGAGATAGCGCCAGTGCGGGTCGTCCGCGTTGAGCACCGCGGTCTTGGGCACGTCTTTGTCGGCCGAGCCGGCGAGCATGTCGAACAGGGTGCCCTTCGCGGCGAGGTACGACTGAAAGGTCCCGTGGAAGTCGAGATGCTCGGGGGTGACGTTCGTGAAGACCGCGATGTCGACGTCGACGCGCCGCAGCTTGTGCAGGGCGAGCGCGTGTGACGTCGCCTCGAGGACGCCCCACGTCGCTCCCGCGACGAGAAGCTCCGCGCAGAATTCCTGGATCTCGACGGCCTCCTGCGTCGTCTGACGCGTCTCGTTCGGCCACGTCCGGCCGCCGAGCTTGAAGTCCACCGTCGTCGCGAAGCCCGGCCGCTCACCGGCCGCGGCCAGGACATCGGCCACGAGGTGCACGGTCGTCGTCTTCCCGTCCGTGCCGGTGACGGCGGCGATATGCAGGCGTTCGGTCGGATGATCGAAGAATTCCGCGGCGAGATCCGCGAGCGCGATCCGCGCATCGGGCACGACGGCCACGGGCACGCCCACCTCGAGCGGCCGCTCGGCGACGACCGCGATCGCGCCCCGCGCGACCGCGTCCGGCGCATACGCCGTCCCGTCGCGATGGAATCCGGGCACCGCGACGAACAAGGAGCCCTGCTTGACCGCGCGCGAGTCGTAGGCGATGGCACGCACCTCGAGCTCGGCGCTCCCGTCGGGTGGAGCGATCTCCGCCTCGGCGAGGAGCGGTCCCAGCTTCACGCCGGCTCACCGCGCCCGCGCCGGCCGGCCAGCTGGAGGGCACGCGTATACAGGGGTTCGGCGACGAGGAACGCCCGGTAGCGCAGCGCCCGCGCGATCGTGTCGTGCGCGCCGACATAGCGCGTCATCGTCCCTCCGAATCCCTTCTTGAACAGATACGGACCATGCATCGGATCGTTCGGATCGGCCGGATCGCTCGGGATCCCGCCGAAGTCATAGGTGCGCGCTCCACGCCCGCGCGCCTCCATGATGCAGCGCCACTGGAGCGCGTACGACGCGTACGTGCGCCGCCCGATGTCGTTCGAGGCGCCGTACATGTAGAGGTCGCGCTCACCGCAGTGCCAGGTCATCGCGCCGGCCGCGAGCTGGCCTTCGGCCCGGGCCAGCCAGAGCGTCGCGTGCCCCGCGGCCACCAGGCTCTGCCACACGAGCCGGTAGTACGGCCAGGTCCGCGTGATGAAGCCCGCCCGCCGGCCGGTGAGGGCGTAGAGGCCGTAGAACGCGTGCAGGTCGTCTTCCGTCGTGCCGCGGTGGACCTCGACCCCACGCTTCGCCGCCTGCCGGACGCTCCAGCGAGTGTCCTTGTCGCAGCCCGCGAGGAGCTCGTCCTCCCTTCGCGCGAGGTCAAGGCGCAGCGTGGCGACGACCGGCTGGATGTCGGGACCTCGGCGGTAGCCGGCCGCGCGGAGTGCGCCGCCCGCCTCCTCGACGGTGCGTTCGGGATCGACCTTCACCACGAGCGCCCCGGCGATCCGGCGGGCATGCGCGGCGATCGCCTCGAGCGCCGTGCGGAATCCGGTGGGCGCCGCGATCGGACCGCGCGGGCAGTACCCGAACGCCAGCCCGCCGGGAAGCGGTCGCCACAGGAGCAGGGCGTGCGCCCCGTCCGGGCGCAGGAACTCGGCGCGCCACCCCTGCGCCTCGCGGATCGCGGCCCACGCGGCCGACTGCATGACGTGACCGCCGGACGCGCGAACGGCCGCGTCGTCCCACCCGTCCGGCGCGCTCGTCACCGCGCGGCGGCCGCGAGGCGGCGCCGACCGCTGAGACGCCAGAGCGGATACAGCAGGGGCCGCACGGGCAGGTCGTACGCCCCGACCCACGAGACCGTCGCGCCGCCGAATCCCAGCTTGAAGTTCTCCACGCCGCTCAGGGCATCCCCCTCTCGCTCCGCGAGGCCCCACATGTCGTACCGCGTCACACCACGCTGCCGCATCGCGGTGAGCGAACGCCATTTGAGCAGATAGAAGGGACGTGCCTCCGGATGCGCGCCGGACCAGCCGCCGTAGAGCTCCCAGGCGCGATCGGCGACCCGGATCACGAGCAGCGCCCCCGCGTCCTCCGCCCCGACGCGCGCGAACAGGAGATGGACCCGCTCGCCGAACAGGTCGAGCAGCCGCGCGAAATACGCTCGATCGTGGATCGCGAAGCGGTCTCGCTCCGCGACCCGCCCGAGGATCGCGACGAAGCGATCGAGGTCACGTGCTTCCTCGGTGACGACGCCGTCGCGCTCGGCTTTGTGGATGTACTGGCGCGTCTTCTTGCGCATCGATCCAAGGAGCTCTTCCGGCGAGCGACGAAGGTCCATCAGGAGCGTGCGTCTCGGCTGGACGAACACGCCGGCGGGCCTGGCCCCCGCGGCGACAAGCGCCGCGCGGATCTCCGGCCCATCCTCGACCTCCGGGTCACAGAGCAGCCCGGCGCAGCGCTCGACGGCGAGCGCCCGCGCGATCGCGGCGACCGCCTCGGGGAGCTTGGCCGCTTCGACGAGCGGCCCGCGCGGCGCGTACGCGACGCTCAGGCCGAGCGGCAGCGGCTTCGACAGCACCTGCGCCGCGCCGACCAGGCCGGACTCGTCCTCCAGGATCCACCGCGTCGCGCGCCAGCCGGTGGTCGACTTGAGGGCGGCCCAGGCCGCGGTCTGGAGGAGATGTGGCGTGCCGGTCGCGGCGACGATGTCGTCCCAGCCGCCGCGCTCCGTCTCGGTCGCGGATCGGGCGCGAAGGGTCAGGCTACTGGGCCGCGCCTGCTGGCACGGCGGCCTCCTCTGCTCGCGCCGGGAGCTCGCGCGAGGTGAACGTGCACTCGGGGTACCGCTCGCAGCCGAAGAACATCGAGCGGCCACGACCCCGCCGCCGCACGAGCTCGCCCTGGCCGCACTGCGGACAGGTCACCCCGGTCTTCTGCTGGTTCTTCTTGATGTACTTGCACTCGGGGTAGCCGGTGCAGCCGACGAACGGGCCGAAGCGGCCGCGCTTGCGCGCGAGCGGTTTGCCGCAGTCCGGGCACGTCTCGCCCTCGATGATCTCGGGCCCGGCCTGCTCCTGCCCCTCGAGGGGTGCGGAGTAGTCGCACGCGCCGGGCGGGAGCGGCTGACCCTTCTTCCCCTTCGCGAAGCCGGTGCACGAGTAGAAGCGGCCGAACCGCCCGAGCTTGATCATCACCGGACGGCCGCACTTCGGGCAGGTCTTGTCGGTCGCCTCCTCGGTGACGTCGGACTTCTTCACCGACGCGGTCTTCTCCTTCACGAGCGCCTCGAACGGCCCGAAGAACTCCCGGACGATCGGGACCCACTCGACCTTGCCGCTCGCGACGCGGTCGTAGTCCTCCTCCAACCGGGCGGTGAAGTCCAGGTCCACGATGTTCGGGAAGTGCTCCGTGAGGAAGTCGGTGACCGTGAAGCCGACGTCCTCCGGCACGAGCGCCCGCGCCTCGCGGCGCACGTAGTGTCGGTCGGTCAGCGTTGAGATCGTCGGCGCGTAGGTCGACGGCCGGCCGATCCCGTGCTCCTCGAGCGCCTTCACGAGCGATGCCTCGGTGAACCGCGGCGGTGGCTGGGTGAAGTGCTGCGCGGCATCGATGCCCAGCAGCTTCAGCTCCTCACCCTCGGTGACGGTCGGGAGCGGCGCCACCTCCTTCTCGGGCTCGTCGGTCCCCTCCTGGTAGACGCGGAGGAAGCCATCGAACGTCACGCGGCGGCCATTCGCGCGCAGCGTGTAGCCGTCGGCATTCACGTCGAGGCGGGTGTTCTCGAACTTCGCCGGCGCCATCTGCGAGGCGAGGGTGCGCTGCCAGATGAGCGTGTACAGGCGCAGCTGGTCCTTGTTCAGGTAACGCTTCACGCGGTCGGGCGTGCGCGCGAGGTCCGTCGGCCGGATCGCCTCGTGGGCTTCCTGCGCGCCCTTGCTCCGCGTCTTGTAGTGCCGCGGCTTGTCGAGCGCGTATGGCGCCCCGAATTCATGCGCGATGACGTCCTTCGCCTGGCGAAGCGCGCCCTCGGCGACGTGCAGCGAGTCGGTCCGCATGTACGTGATCAGCCCGACCGGCGTGTCGCCGAGCGAGGCGCCCTCGTAGAGCTGCTGCGCGAGGACCATCGTCCGCTTCACCGAGTAGCCGAGCTTGCGCGAGGCGTCCTGCTGGAGGGTCGACGTCGTGTACGGCGGTGCCGCGTTGCGCGACGACTCGCGCTTCTCGACGCCGGCGACGCGGTAGACGGCGTCGGCGAGCGCGGCGCGATGGCGGTCGGCCTCGGCGCCGTTCCCGATGTGCAGCTTGTGGCCCTTGTGCTGGATGACCTCGGCCTGGAACGCCTCGCCCGCGCGATTCGCGAGCAGCGCATCGAGGGACCAGTACTCCTCGGCCTTGAACGCCTGGATCGCGCGCTCGCGCTCGACGATCAGGCGGAGCGCGACCGACTGGACGCGGCCCGCCGAAAGCCCGTAGCGGATCTTCTTCCAGAGGAGCGGGGACATCGTGTAGCCGACGAGCCGGTCCACGACGCGGCGGGCCTGCTGGGCGTTCACCAGGTCCTGGTCGATCTGCCGCGGCCGGCGGAACGCTTCGGCGATGGCGTCGGGCGTGATCTCGTGGAACGTGACCCGGCGGAGCTTCGAGGCGGGGACGTTGATGATCTGCGCCACGTGCCAGGCGATCGCCTCGCCCTCCCGGTCGAGGTCGCTCGCGAGCCAGACCCGGTCGGCGGCCTTCGCCTCCTTCTTCAGCAGGCGGGCGTGCTTCTCCGAGTCGGGCGGGATGACGTACTCGGGGGCGAAGGTCTCCGGGTCGATGCCGAACTTCGACTTCGGCAGATCCCGGATGTGGCCGAACGACGCCTCGACCTTGTAGCGGTCGCCGAGCATCCGCCCGAGGGTCCGCGCCTTGGTCGGGCTCTCCACGACGACAAGCTCGCCGCCGGGGCGCCCGCTGCCGGCGGGCGCGGCCGTCCGCCGCCGGCTCGCCCGCTTGGGTCGGGCGGCGTCGGCGGCCTTGGCAGCCTGGCTGGCTGTCTGCTCATCGATCGGTTCGGCTAGGGCCATCTCACTCCTGATATGCGAAGGGCGCCCGTCCCGGGCGCCCCCTCTGCCACCTCACGGTACCAGCGGGGGCAACCGCCCCGCCTCCACCTCTTGAACTAGAGCAGATGTTCGCGTTGTTCCCGGCGCAGCCGGTCGACGACCGCCTTCACCTCTTCGGCATGGTCTTTCGCGGCCACCAGGAGCGCGTCATCGGTCTCGACGACGATGAGGTCATGCACGCCGATCGTCGCCACGGTCTTGCCCGGCACGTAGACGTAATTGCCGTCGCTGTCCTCGGCGATATGTTCGTCCGCCGACCAATTGGGCGAAGAAGAGACAAGCTCGGCCAGCCGAGCCCAGTTCCCGACGTCCTGCCAGCCGATATCGGCCGGCACCACCGCGACGTTCTTCGCCCGCTCGGCGATCCCGTAGTCGATGGTCGTGCGGTCGGTCTCCTCCCAGACCTCGGAGAGCACTGCCTCGTAGCGCGGGCTGCCGACGGCGTCGGCGAGCGCCGCGATCGCGCGGGCGGTCCGCGGCAGCTGCTCGGTGTACGCGCGAACGATCTCCGCGACCCGCCAGACGAACATCCCGGCGTTCCAGTAATGGCCGCCGGCCGCGACCATCCGCTCGGCGGCGTCCTTCTTCGGCTTCTCGACGAACCGCGTGACCCGATAGACCGGCAGCGGCGTCTGCAGCTCGAGCCGCTCGCCGGCCTCGATGTACCCGAAGCCCGTGTCCGCGCTCTGCGGCGTGATGCCGAGCGTGACCAGATAGCCTGCCTCGGCCGCGGCCGTCGCCGACAGGAGCACCGTGCGGAACGCGTCGCGCCTCTGGATCACGTGGTCCGAGGGCAGCACGGCGACGACCGCCTCGGGGTCGAACGCCTGGAGCGCCGCCATCGCCAGCGCGATCGCGGCCGCGTTGCCACGCGGATACGGCTCCACGACGACGTGGTCGTCCCGCAGCTCGGGCAGCTGCTCCCGGATGAGCTCGCGGTGCTCGGGGGGTGCCACGACGAAGATGCGCTCGCTCGGTACGAGCTCGCCGATGCGATGGGCGGTGTCCTGCAGCATCGTCCGCTCGCCGAAGAGGTCGAGGAATTGCTTCGGCCGCTTCCGTCGCGAGCGCGGCCAGAGCCTCGTGCCCGCTCCGCCCGAGAGGATCAGGGCGTAGAGCCTGGGCACTACTCGCCGAAGTAATCGAGCTTCATGGCCGCGCGCATCTCGTGGAGGGTCGCCTTCGTCTCCGCCCGGGCGCGGTCGCTGCCGGCCCGGATGATGTCCTCGACGATCCTCGGATCGCGCTCGAACATCGCCCGGCGCTCGCGGATCGGCGCGAGGAATGCGTCGAGGACCGCGACGAGCCGTTGTTTCACCTCGACGTCCCCCACGCGTCCGCCGCGGTAGCGCTCCTTCAGCTCGGCGATCTCCGCCTTGTCGGGGTTGAACGCATCGTGATACGCGAAGACGGGATTGCCCTCGACCTTCCCGGGATCGGTCGCTCGGATCCGCGCCGGGTCGGTGTACATGCCCATGACCTTGCGCTTCACCGTCGCCGGATCGTCCGCCAGATCGATGGCGTTGTTCAGGCTCTTCCCCATCTTGCTCCCGCCGTCGGTGCCGGGCAGCAGCACGTCGCTCGGGATGAGCGCCTCGGGCACCGGGAAGACCGGCGCGAACAGCTCGTTGAAGCGGCGAGCGATCTCCCGCGTGAGCTCGATATGGGACTCCTGGTCGCGGCCGACCGGCACGAGGTCGCCCTTCACGCAGAGGATGTCGGCGGCCTGGAGGATCGGGTATCCGAGCAGTCCGTACGACGGCTGCGCGATGTCGTGGTCGCGCATCACCTCCTTGAGGGTCGGGATCCGCTGCGCCCGCGGCACCGTGACGAGCATCGAGAAATAGAGGTGGATCTCGGCCGTCTGCGGCACGAGCGACTGGAGGTAGATCGTCACCTTTTCGGGATCGACACCCACGGCCAGGTTGTCGAGGACGACGTCGCGGATGTTCCGGCCGATCTCGTCGAGCTGTTCGAGGCGGGTCGTGAGCATGTGGTAGTCGGCGACGAGCAGGAACGTGTCGAAGGAATCCTGGAGCTTCACCCGGTTTTCGAGCGTGCCGACGTAGTGGCCGAGGTGAAGGCGCCCCGTGGGGCGATCGCCGGTGAGGATGCGCTTCCGGGTCTCCTTCGGCGCGACCGATGGCGCGGGCATCGTCGTCTCAGCGGTCATGGGAGAGGTCAGTCTAACCGCAGGTCCCGCGCGAGATGCCGCGCCACGAGCGCGCCGACCTCGTCGTGGCGGCGGCCGAAGAAGTGATCCACGCCCGGAACGGAGACGATCTCCGCGCGTGGATACGCGACCCGCAGCTCGTCCGCGCTCCCGTATTCGTCCAGCTCCGCAGCGACGATGAACGTCCCATCGGGCACGGGCGGCAGCTCCTGCGGCGCGAAGGTCACCGACCGCAGCGGGACGCCGACGAGCGCGACGGCGTCCGCGCGCCCGCCACGCTCGAGCCAGCGGAGAGCCGTGACCGCGCCGAAGCTGTAGCCGGACAGCGCGAGCGGCAGGCCCGGAGCGGTCTCCCGGGCGTAGGCGACCGCGTCGGCGAGGTCCTCCGTCTCGACGATGCCGCCCGTCCACTCGCCGTGGCTCGCACCGACGCCGCGGAAATTGAAGCGCAGCGCATACATGCCCTCCGCGGCACAGGCCCGGGCGATCCCCGCGACGAGCGGGTTGCGCATCGTGCCGCCGTGCGTCGGAAGCGGGTGGGCGATGACGGCGATCGCCCGCGGCGGCCGATCGGGGATACGGACCGATGCCTCGAGCCGGCCCGCGATGCGGCGGTCCTCTTCCTTCAACGCATGAGATGCGCGCGGAAGAACTCGACGACCTTGGGCCAGGCGTCCGCACGGTTCGCGGCCTTCGCCAGGCCGTGGCCCTCGTCCTCGTACCGGAGGTAGGCGACCTCGCGGCCGCGATCGCGCAGTGCGGCGACCATCTGCTCCGCTTCGTACACCGACACGCGCGGGTCGTTCGCGCCATGGATGACCATCAGCGGGGCGCGGATCGCGTCGAGCCGGCCGATCGGCGAGATCGATTCGAGGAATGCGCGATCGTGCTCGATCGTCCCGTACTCGGCCTCCCGCAGTGGACGCCGCCACGGATCCGTGCGCTCGAGGAACGTGATCCAGTTGCCGATGCCGACGATGCTCACCGCGGCGGCCCACCGCTCGGGGAAGAACGCGGTCGCCGCGAGGGTCATGTACCCGCCGTAGCTCGCGCCGATGACGCCGATCCGGTCGGCCGGCGCCGCACCCGTGCCGGCGAGCCACGCGGCGGCGGCGTCGAGGTCGCGCACCGAGTCCATCCGCAGGCGCACGTCATCGAGCGATTGATAGGCGCGCCCGTAGCCCGTCGAGCCGCGGACATTCGGCTGCAGGACGCCGAAGCCCTCGGCCACGAGCGCGACCGTCAACGGGTTCCACAGCGGACGGGCCTGCCCTTCCGGGCCGCCATGCACCTGCACGATGGTCGGTCGCGGGCCGTTCGCGCTGCGCCCGCGGAGCAGGAAGCCGGGGATGCGGCGGCCGTCGAAGGTCGGCCACCAGACGAGCTCCGCGTCGGGCAGGTCGCTCCGATCGATCCCCGCGAGGCCGAGATCGATCGCCGGACGCGCGTCCGCACCGGGTGGCGCGACCCAGATGGCGATCGGCGCGTCGAAGAGGGCCCACGCGACCGCGACCGATCCGTCGGGGGCGACCGCGAGGCTCTCGCCGAACTGGTCGATCGCTACCGCTCCCGGTGGCAGACCGGCGACCCGCGTGTCGCGCCCGCCGTCGACGCGGTGGAGCTCCGAGCGTCCGTCGACGTTGACCGCGTACGCCCAGTGCTCGCCGCACGCCGCGATCGCCTCGATGTCAGCGTCCGGCGCGAGCAACGGGGTGTAGCCGCCGGTGAGGTCCATCCGCGCGACCCCGACGAAGTCGCGGCCGCGGTCGGACCGGACGAGGAGCGAGCCATTCTGCGAGCACGGCACGCCGTGGAGCGCCGCGGGCTCATCCGGGGTCAGCCGGTCCGTCCGGCCGTCCGGCCGGACAAGGAAGAGGTGGTTCCGGTCGCCGCGCGCGCGGTCGGTCCGCACGACCAGCGCGCCGTCGGGCAACACGGCGGCGCCGTCGCCGGTCCCATCGTGCTGGAAGCGGCAGCGCGGCTCTCCGCCGTCGAGCGGGAAGTCGTGGAAGTCGAAGTACCGGGGGTCGCGCCGGTTCGCCGCGACGACGATCTCGGATCCGTCCGGCGTCCAGTCCACGAGGTGATGGATCCGGTCGGGCGTAGCGGTGATATCGCGCGGCTCGCCGCCGGTCGCCGGCATGACCAGGATCTGCCAGCGCTCGTTACCGCCGCTATCCGCGCCCAGCGCGATCCGCGTGGCATCAGGTGATACCGCATAGCGACCGACCCGATCGAGGTCGGTCAGCTGCTCGTGCCGGCCCCCCGCGACGGGCGTCCGCCAGAGCTGCATCCGCCCGGTCCGGTCGCTGCAGTAATAGAGGGAGTGACCGTCGGGAGCGAAGATCGGCCGCTGCGCCCCGCGCGCGCTCAGGATCGCCGAGATCGCCGTCGGCACCCTCGGAGTCTCGCAGGTCGCCTGTCAGAATGCGGGATGGTGAGTGGGTACCGCGGCGCGCTGGTCGCCGCGTTGTTCGGCGTCCTCTTCGCGGCGTGCGGCGCGCCCGGCGGCGGAAGCGAAACGTTCCAGCCCGGCGAGCGGGGTCCGGTGCTCGTCGATACCGTCGTGGAGTCGGGGCTCTCGGTCCCCTGGGATCTCGCCTTTGCGCCGGACGGGCGGATGTTCGTCACCGAGCGGATGGGATCGATCCTCATCTTCGAGAGTGGACGGCCGAACGCGAAGCGCCTGGGCCTCGTGCGCGTTCCCGACGTCCGCGCGATGGGCGAGGCCGGCCTCATGGGCATCGCCGTCGACCCCGACTTCGCCACGACGGGCTTCGTCTACGTGTGCGCGTCGCGCATCGACGAGGGCGAGTGGCGGAATCAGGTCCTCCGCTATCGCGCCGCGGACAGCACGCTCACCTTCGACGGCTTCGTCATCCGCAGCGGCATCCGGGCCGCGTCGCTCCACGATGGCTGCCGGCTCCGATTCGGCGCGGACGGGAAGCTCTGGCTGACGATGGGCGAGACCGGCGATGGCCGGCTCGCGCAGGACGCCGGCTCGCTCAACGGGAAGATCCTCCGGGTCGAGAAGGACGGCGCGGTGCCGTCGGACAACCCGGTCCTGCACGGCGCCACCGAGCGCACCTACGCGTACACGATGGGCAACCGCAACCCGCAGGGCCTCGCATTCCAGCCCGACACCGGAACGCCGTTCGAGATCGAGCACGGCGACAAGGCGAACGACGAGATCAACATCCTCGAGCCCGGCCGGAACTACGGCTGGCCGGAGCAGGAGGGCCCGGGCGGCGAGGCGAAGGGCTTCGTCGACCCGGTCTGGACGTCCGGCAGCATCACGCTCGCTACGAGCGGCGCGGCGTTCGTCAGCGGACCGCAGTGGAAGTCGTGGTCCGGCTCGCTCTTCGTCGCCACGCTGAAGGAGCAGGACCTGCGTCGCTTCCAGATCGACGGCAGCCGGGTCGTGGCGAAAGAGGTGCTCTACGACCGGAAGTACGGGCGGCTCCGCTCACCGGTGCTCGGCCCCGACGGCGCGCTCTACGTGACGACGAGCAACGGCTCGGGGGACCGCATCATCCGCATCGCCCCCCAGACCTGATCGGAGCGCGAGCCTCGACCGACCACGCAACGGGTCCTAGGGCCTGGCCTGGCCGGCCCTTGACGCCCACGTTCTCGGGCTGCGGAGGACACCGAGCAGGCCTCGCCCTCGGCATCCTCCGCAGCCTCTTCGGCTACAGATACCGAGCCGTTAGAACCCGGAACATTGGCCCGAGCTGGTCCCCGCGATCGTGTTGGGCGGATTCGACGTCGCCGACGCGTTCCCGCTGCACTTCAGATCGCCGCCGATCGCGCTCTCGGTGACGATGACGCCGCCAGGGTTGTTGTTCATCGTCACGCTGCCACCGATCGCGTCGTGATTGACCGTGCAGCCCTGGCCGTTCGCGGAGCATTCGAGGCTACCGCTGATGATGAAGTAGTCGAACACGCAGCCGTCGGCATTGTCACTGCACTTGACGTTGCCCCCGATGAGAATGCTTCCTGGTGGGGTTCTGGTCGAATCACCTTGCCCACCGCTGAAGACGACGCCCGTGCAGTTTTGGATGCGCACATTCCCCCCGACCACGATCCGAGCGGCGAGCGACGTCGCTTCCAGCTCGATGGATCCGCAGCCGTCGCCCTTGATGTCGCCGGCGACCGTGCTGTCTCCGCCAGTGGTACTGACGATGAGATTGCCGCCGGTCTGAACGGTCACCTTGCCTGTCACTCTGACGTGGTCGAGCACGCACGACTGCCCGGTCGGCACGACGACGTTGCCGAATGTGCCTCCGCTCTGGAAACCGGTGCACTCGAAGTCGGCCCCAGCGGCGATGGCCGGGTTCAGCAGCAACGCGCCGAGCGCCATCACCATCACGATGAACGTCTTCTTCATCCTTTTCCGACCTCCTGATCCGTCGCTCCTGGTCGAGCCCACATCCAACTCGAGATCGATCGAGTGGCGCGCCTCCCTTCCCGGTCGGCCGTTCCTCCCCGTCGAGTGCGCCCGGAGGCGCGGGACCCGTGACGGCTTCGGAGGGATCGGCTGCGTCCGCGACGCGCGGACGATACGGCGGCCGGCATCATCGTCGGATCCGGGCTGCCGGTACGATCGGCCCTGGCCTTGCTCGGACGGTCGGATGGCTCACACCGCGCCGGGGGCCCTGAATCCTTGATCTTTGACGGACAGCCGAGCGAAAGCCGCCTCGGCCTCATCTGCGTTGCGGATGTACACGTGATCGGTCGGCCGGACTCATGAGCAGCGTCATCGACTCGGGGGAACGGCCGGTCGCTACGCGCCGACGGGCCAGTGTTCGACGACGAGCTCGGGCATCGGGAAGTCGCTCGGATTCCCGGTCGCGAGCCGGGCACGGACGGCCACCGCCGCAGCCGCGATCAAGCAGTCTGCCTGGCTCAATGTGACGCCCCGGGTCGCGAAATCGCGCCGCCATCGACCCGCGCGCTCCCCCTCCTCGTCGCCGAGCCCGGCCGTGCGGAGGCCGCGGAGCAGCCGCCGGACCGCGGCCTCCTCGGTCGCGCGAGCGCCGCGCCACAGCTCCTCGACGTTGATCGCGCAGACGTAGGGCGGGTCCGACACCGACCTGAGGGCCCGAAGCCGATCCGCCGCCGCGCGTCCCCGAAGGGCGTCGATGAGGACGGTGGTGTCGAGCAGCAGCGCGGGCAACGCCTCAGCCGACCCGGCGAGCGTCGGCTCGTCGCTGGTTTCGGACCCATGAGCCGGCGTCCTTGTCCCAGTCGTGCCCGGGATCCGCGATCTTGCCAAGCGCCGCCGTGATGTCATCCCAGCGCCGCTCATCCTCGAGCGCCCGTCGGATCGTCTCGGCGATGAACGCGCTTCGCTTCCGGCGGCCGACGCGCCGGTCCAGCTGCTTCACGAGGCGATCATCGAGATTAATGTGCAGACGTATGCACACACATTAGCACACGACCCTCGCGTCAGGCACGTCTGCCCTCGGAGGTCCGCCTGCCGGCGCCCGAGCGCTACCGCGCCTTCATCGGCCGAGCGATCGCGCCCGCGATGGCCAGCATCTGCTGGTCATCGGTCACGAGCGGAACGGCGCGCTCCTCCGCGAGCGCGACATATGCCGCGTCATAGGCGGTCAGCCCGCGCGCGGTCCAGACCGCGACGCGGCTGAGGTCCGGATCGACGACGTCAAGCCGCAACGCATCAAGCCGCGTCGTCAGCCCAAGAAGCGCGGCCTCCGTCCATCCCCATCGTCGGCCCGCGACATTGAGCAGCTCGAAGAAGAGCAGTGGCGGAACGATGACGCTGAGCGCACCGAGCTCGTAGTCCGCAAGGAGGGCCTGGGCCTCCGGCGCCCCGCGCACGCGCGACGACTCGAACCAGCGCGCGGCGACGGACGCATCGACGACGACCTCGTTCACCGCGCGTCGCGCATACTCCGGATGATCTCGGTCGGATCACCCGGGGTGGGATTCTCGGAGAACAATCGCCTGAGATCAGCGATCGCCTGGCGAACCTTCGGATCTCGCCCCGGCCCGCGCTCCACGCCGAGATCGCGAGCGACCAGCCGCGCCAGATAGGCGCTCCTCGTCACACCGGCCCGGCGGGTGGCTCGGTCGAGACGGGCGAGCAGCTTGTCGTCGATGGACACGAGGATCTTGGCCACAGGCCAAAGATATCCAGATATTCAGCACCGTCAAGCGAACCTCTCCGCCGACCGCGATCGCCTTCGCCCGCACAGCGTCCGCTCCTCGTGTCGTCGCGATCGCGCAGGACGCCTCCACCGCGTGTGAGTCGACCGATGACGGCGCGCCCGGATCAAGCCCGGCGGTAGCGGCCGTCGCCGAGATCGGCCACGGCGCCCGAGAGCACGAGCGCCACGAGACGCGTCCGCAGTGCGCCTCGATCGAGCCGTAGCCGCCGCGCGAGCGCGTCGAGATCCGCGGGACCGGCGGCCAGCGCGTCCAGCACCGGATCGTCGCGGCTCGCCGTGGTCGCGCGGCCGACGAGGCCGATCGTCTCGGCGACGGCATCCGCGCCGATGCACGCGCGGGCCGCGCCGCTCGCGATGAGCGCGTTCGTGCCTTCCGCCGCGCGCGCACCGAGCGGCCC
>DASWCU010000097.1:0-7696 GCA_036389935.1 Candidatus Limnocylindria bacterium | reverse complement strand
CCCAACCACTCGAGCAGGGTGACCCCGCCTTCGCGGAACGCTCCGGCGGCGATCGGCGGTGTGCCGACGGGCCCGGCACCGACTTCGATCGCTCGCGCGATGCGCGCGAGATGGCGCGGCTCGAGGGGATGGCGGGCGGCGTGATCGGGGAAGACGCCGGAGAGGAAGAGCGCGAGGTCGCCCAGCCGGCGCACAGCGGCGCCGCGCTTCGGCGGCGGCAACGCTTCGACCAGCTCGGCGAGCCAAAGCGGATCGAGCTCGCTGTACCGGCGCTTGCGCCAGCCGCGGGCGCCGCGTGACCAGAGCTGGCCGCTCGCGATGTGCGTGTAGGAGGCGAGCAGCTCGGCGAGGAAGGTGCGCCGATCCGGGTCTTGCGCGAAGTCACGGAGCGAGGCGGTGTCGAAGACCGGGACCCGCTCGCCGGGGCCGACCCACTCCGCGATGAACGACCGGGAGGCGAGGTCGTCGGCCGTCCGGGCGATCAACGCGCCGAACGTCGCGAGCGGCGATGCTGCGGGATCAAGCTCGAACGGGCCCTCGTGGATCGGCAATGCATCAAAGATACCCGCGGCGTTGCGTGGCGCTCCTGTTCCGCTCGGCTTCTTCGCTGTGCGGATCCGGGCTGCCGGAGCGACGCGATCGCAAGATATCGAACTGTACCGTACGGTACGATAGTTCGCGTGTCGGTCGGGACCAAGGAGCAGCAGATCCTCACGGCAGGACGCCAGCTCTTCCTCCGTCACGGCTACGAGGGCGCGACCACCGACGCCCTTGTCGACAAGGCGCGCGTCTCCAAGGAGACCCTCTACCGCTACTACCCGACGAAGGACGCCTTACTCACCGCCGTCATCAAGGACATGGCCGCTCGACGGCGCGCCATCGCGTCCGACCTCGCGCTGCCCGCCGACGCCACGCGCCGGACGCTCGAGACCCTTCTGCGCCGCCTGACCGAAGCCGCGCTCGCCGAGACGATGCGACCCGAATATCTCGACCTGCTGCGCCTCGTGATCGGCGAGAGCGCGCGGCGGCCGCACTTGGCGAAGCTGCTACGGGAGATGCTCACCGGTGGCGGCGCCGTACGCCGGCTCCTTCGGAGCGCGCGCGATCAAGGGCTGCTGCGTCAAGACGTGAAGACGGACGTGGCCGCGCAGATCCTCGGTGGAGCGGTACTCGGATGGGTGCTCGATCAAGGCGTGCTCGCGGGGCCGCGCGCGGATCCGCCTACGCCGTTCGACGTCGACGAGATCGTCCGGCTGTTCCTGCGGGGAATCAGCTCGTGAGCGAATGACGACGGATCGGAGCGACCCAGCCGCGCTGGTCGTCGGGCTGGCCGATGCGGTCAGTGCCGATCCGACCCGTGTCGGTCGGAAGGCCGCGAACCTCGCCCGCCTGGCGTCGGCGAGCTTTCCGGTGCCCCCGGGCATCGTCGTGACGCCGGCGGCCGAGGACGACTGGGACAGCACCCTGGTCGCGCTCACCGCGGGTCTGCGGGCACTCGGGGAACATCGGTTCGCCGTGCGGTCGTCAGCCGTCGCCGAGGACCTCGAGGACGCGTCCTTTGCCGGGCAATACGAGACCGAGCTCGGCGTCATGGCCGCGGAGGTACCCGCCGCCGTGCGCCGCGTGTTCGCGTCCGCGGCCAGCGCCCAGGTGGAGGCGTACCGCCGGGCGCGCGCGGGCGCGATCCCGGCCGGGACGTCGGCGATCGCGGTGCTCGTGCAAGTGATGGTCGACGCCGAGGCCGCGGGCGTCGCCTTCACCGCGAACCCGGTGAGCGCCGATCGCGACGAGGTCGTGATCAGCGCGGTCCCGGGACTCGGTGAGCGACTCGTCTCAGGGCAGGCGGTCGCCGATGAATGGGTCGTCCGCGCCCGTCAGGCCGCGCGCCGCTCGGGCAGCGAGGACGCGATCACGGCCGCGCAGGCCCGCGCCATCGCCGAGCTCGCCCGCCGGGTCGAGCGCGAGTTTGGTCGGCCGCAGGACATCGAGTGGGCGATCGAGGGCGGGAGGCTGTACCTCCTGCAGGCGAGACCGATGACCGCGCTCGGCGAATCCGTGCGATGGATACCGCCGTCCAAGGGCTGGTGGCTGCGCAACCTGCGCTTGGGCGAGTGGCTGCCGGAACCGGTGACGCCGCTCTTCGTCGACTGGCTCGTTCCGCTGATGGAGAACGGTCAAGTCATCGCGGCGACCGAGGACATGGAGGTGGCCCCGGTGCCGGCGAGCGCCGTGATCAACGGCTGGTACTACACGACGCCACAGGGTCGCGGCTCGTTGGTCGGACTGCTGGGTCGCCTGCTCCGCCACCCGCGCGCCCTCAAGCGCCTGTACACGCTGCTCATCCAGCCGCTGCGCGATCCGCCGAAAGCGGTCGCCCTGTTGGGTGCCTTCGCGGCGCGCTGGCGCGACCAGCGGCAGCCTCGCTACGCCGCTGCGGTCGCGGCCGCGGAAGCGAAGCTCGACGACGCCGCGCCGCGTGAGCTCGTCGCGAGCGTCGATTCGATCGGCACTCACGCGGGCGTCGTGCTGTGGTCCGTCGAGAGCGTCGCTGGATCGGCCTGGAAGATCGAGGGTGCCCTCGCGCGCTTCGTACGACGGCACCTGACCGAGGCGTTCGAGGGTTCGTACCAGGAGCTGCTCATCGGCCTGCCCGGAACCGAACCGGAGCCCGCCGCCCACGCCGTCCACAGCGTGGACTGGTTCTGGCCGACCTCCGGGGAAGGCGCTTCGATGGGGCGCGACCCGGACATGCGCACCCGGCACCGTCGTCTGCGCGAGCAGGGTGACGCGGCCGCACGCAGGTGCCGCGAAGCCCTTGCCGGCGATCCGCGGCTGCTTCGCCGCTTCGATGAGCTGCTCGAGATCGCTCAGGTGTACGCGGTGCTTCGCGAACAGCAGACCCGTGCGCTCACGCTGGGCTGGCCGACGTTGCGCCGCGCGGTGCTTCGCCTGGGAGCGATCGCCGTCCAAGCCGACGCCATCGAGCGGCCGCACGATGTGTTCTTCCTCACTCGTGCGGAGGTCACGGCGGTCCTTGACCGGACCGCGAGCCACGACCTCCGCGGTGAGGTCGAGGATCGACGCACGCGCTGGGAGCGCCAGCGCCGGCTGGTCGCGCCGCTCGAGCTCGGCGCCCCTCCGGCGTTCGCTCGAGGTCTCATCTCGGGCGTGGTCGACAGCGCCCGGCGCGAGGGGCGGCATCGCCCGGGTGCGCTCATCGGCCATCCCGCGAGCCCCGGTCGGGCCACCGGGCCGGTCCGCATCATCAGCGGCCCCGATCAATTCGACTCCTTCGACCGCGGCGCTGTTCTCGTCGCGCGATCGACCGCACCGGCATGGACGCCGCTCTTCTCGCGTGCGGCGGCGGTGGTGACCGATGGCGGGTCGCTCGCCGCGCACGCGTCGCTGGTCGCCCGCGAGTTCGGCATCCCAGCGGTCGTCGCCACCGGCGATGCGACTCGTCGGCTCCATGACGGTCAGGTCGTGGTGGTGGACGGGAACGCGGGGATCGTCGAGGACGCGTAAGCGCGTAGGAGGCCACAGGACGCTCGGGACATCGCGCGTAGCATCGGCGGATCATGCCAGCCTCGCATCCGCGTCCACAGGATCTCGAACGGCTCAGCTCGGACCTGCGCGTCTTCGACGCGAACGGCATCGAACGCGCGGCGTGGGGCTGGGACCGGCACGAGGCGCGCGGGCTCGACCCCTACCACCGCGCCGAGAAGGCGGCGCTCGCGTACATCGAACGGTCCGATCTCGGTCCGGCGTGGGAGGAATTCCGGCGCGGTCTGTTCGGGCTCACCGAGGGACGCGGCGCGCTCGTCGCGTGGAAGAGGGAGCACGGCGAGCTCGGCCACAAGGCCGAGCGCGCCGCGTTCGGCGCCGCCCTCGGGCTCTTCGCGAAGCCCGGCATCAGCCGTGACGAGCACGCCACGCTCGTCGAGCCGATGGCCGAAGCCCTGCCATGGCTCCTTCCGGAACGCCCACCCGCTCCGCGAGAATGAGATGCGGCGGACCTATCGCGGAAAAGAGATCCAAGTGCTGGATCGTGAGCGCCGGATCCGTTACCGGACCGAGGCGTGCTCCAGCGCCGATCGCGCGGGCGGCGCGCTGAGCTCCGTGGGCCGCGCGGCGCCACGCACGAAGGCGCCGATGGCGATGAGGCAGAGGGCGCCGACGACCAGGCCCGGGACGATCGCGACGGGTTCGAATGGGCCACCGATCACGACCTCCTGCAAGACCGTGATCGCCGAGAGGCCGATGAGGTACGCGGCGGCCTGAAGGAGGAGGCCGCCGGTGATGACGTACGCGATCGGCCGGCGCCGCCAGACGAGGATCCCGGCGAGGAAGAGGGCCGGCAGCTGCAGGGTCAGGTCCAGGATCGTGACGACCCGCGCGATCGGATCGAGCGTCGAGCCGCCGGCGAGCGCGGAGAGCGTCATCGCCGCCCAGAGGGTCGTGAACAGCAACGCCAGGCCGATCAGGAAGCCGCCGATCGGCCGCGCCGGCACGCTGCCCGTGAGGCGACCGCGGACCGCATCGGCGTCGACGCTGACGACCACGGCGATCGCCGCGTACATGCCCAGCGTCATGAGCGCGATGTAGGGAAGGAAGAACCAGTTGAACGGCGCGCCAAGGACGTAGTAGCCGTAGTCGTACACGACGTAGAACAACGCCCCCGGCCAGAGGAGCAGGCCGATGAGCGAACCGCGGCGCGCCAGCCACATCGACCCGAGGAGGATCGGCAGGCCGACGAGAACGTTGAGCGCGTCCTGGCCGACGAACAGCGGGAAGAGCTTGACGTCGATGTCCGGATAGATGCTCGTGCCCGCGACCAATCCGGCGAGCGACGCGATGGTCATGATGAGCGCGACGAGCAGTGAGACGAGGTAGGCGAGCGAGAGATCACGTGTGATCGGCGGTCTGCTCCTCACCGCAGAGCCTCCGATCAGAGCGCCTGGAGCAGCACGCCGAGCTCCTCCGCGTTCATCTCGCTCCGCGCGGCGCGCTCGCGCGCCATGCGCTCCGCCCGTTCGGCGCGCGGCTCGGAGATCGCGACGGCGATCGCGTCGACGACGAGCAGCGCGAGCAGCGGCAGGACGACGATGAGGACCAAGCCGAGGAGCCAGCCGTTCATGCCCAACGCGTCACCTTCTTTCGTCGTGTTGGGACCAGCCTGAACGGCGGGCGGGAGCGGAGCCAGAGGCGAAGGTCGCCCAAGGCGGGGACGTCCGGCCCTACTCAGGGCCTAGAGGTATTCAGCCGCGTCCTGTTCGCCTTCGACGAAGTTCTTCTCCAATCCTCGCATCGCGGCGCTGAGCAAGCCGAAATACCCGAGGACAAACGTCGCTGTGAGCAGAAGGATGACGATCGCGTCCATATCGACCACCTCCGGCCATGCGCGGCAGGATCCCGACATGCGGGTCACGCAAAGGTATCGGCGCCTGGTCGAGCGGACGAGGGCCGGATGGCCCATTTCGTGGGTCGTTCGGCCCAGTCAGCGTGTTCAGAGCTGCGGCGTCGCGCACCCCGCCGATCCGGCCAGCTGCCGGATACGTCTAGTACTTCGGCTTGCGCTTCGCCATGTACGCGGCGGCTTCGGCCCGGCGGGCGAGGCCGAGCTTGTCGAGGATCCGGCTCACGTAGTTCTTGACCGTCTTCTCGGAGAGGAAGAGCGTCGCGCCGATCTCGCGGTTCGTCTTGCCCTCGGCGAGCTGCTCGAGCACCTTGCGCTCCTGCTCGGTGAGGGAGGCGATCTGGGGATCCTCCTGCTCGCGGCCGCGCCGCACGCGTTCGAGGACCTTCCCGGTGACGTCGGGGTCGAGGAGCGAGCGGCCCTGGGCGACGGCTTGGATCGCGTCGACCACGGCCTGGCCGCGCGTCTGCTTCAGCAGGTAGCCCGACGCCCCGGCGATGATCGAAGCGAACAGGGCCTCGTCGTCGGCGTACGACGTCAACATGATCACGTGCGTCTCGGGGCGGGCCTCGCGGATCGCCCGGCACGCCTCGACGCCGCTCCCGTCCGGCAGCCGCACGTCCATGATGACGACGTCGGGCTTGGCCTTCGCCGCGGTGTCGATCGCCTCCTGCATCGTCCCGGCTTCGCCGACCACGGCGATCTCCGGGCGGCGCGCGAGCAGCGTCCGCAGTCCCTCGCGGACGACCTCGTGGTCGTCACAGATCAACACGCGGGTCGCGTTCGGGCCGCTCAAGGCTTCGCCTCCTCGCGCGTAGGCATCTCGAAGCGTACTCGGGAGCCCTGCCCCGGCGCCGTGTTGACGTTGAGACGGCCGCCGACGGAGAACGCGCGCTCGCGCATGTTCCTGAGCCCGTGGCCATCCATGGCCCGCTCGTAGTCGAAGCCGACGCCGTCATCGCCGACCTCGAGGACGATCGTGGAATCCTCCTCGAACAGGCGCAGCCAGGCTCGGCGCGCGCGGGCGTGGCGCTGGACGTTCCCGAGCGCGTCGGCCGCGATGTAGAAGCTCGCTTCCCGACGGATCGGATCGAGGGAGGCGGCGGCGTCGGGCGAGACCGAGACCTGGACGTCGAGCAGCGCGTTCGTCCGCGCCTGTTCAGCGAGGTTCGGGAGCGATTCGGTGAGCGGCCGGTCGCTCCCCCGGACGGGCCGGAGGCCCAGTACGTAGTTGCGCAGATCGGCGATCGCGGCGTTCAGCCGATCGACCGCGCGATCGAGCACCTTCGCCGATGCGGCCGGCTCCGTCGCGAGTCGCTCCCCGGCATCCTCGACCTGCAGGCTCACCGCGTACAGCGCCTGGATCACGCCGTCGTGCAGCTCCATACCGATGCGATGACGCTCCTCATCGACCGAGACGCGCTCGAGCTGCTCGTAGAGGCGGGCATTCTCGATCGCGATCGCGGCCTGGGCCGCGAGCGTGCGGATCGCCTCTTCGTCGTCGGCGCTGAATTCGTCCGCGTCCTGCTTCGAAGTGAGGTAGAGGTTGCCGAGCGAGGCCCCGCGGAAGAGGATCGGCGTCCCGAGGAAGCTCGTCATCGCCGGGTGGTCCTTCGGGAAACCGACCGACCCCGGGTGCTCGCTGATCCGGCGAAGCCGCAGGGTCACCTGATCGTGCTGCAGCACGCCCAGGAGGCCGCGGCCCCTGGGGAGCGCGCCGATGCGGGCGCGCTCCTCGGCCGTGATGCCGGACGTGATGAATTGCTCGACGTCGCCGTGCTCGTCGAACACCCCGAGCGCGGCGTACTTCGCGTTCGCGACATCGCGGGCCTGATCCACCACGCGCTGGAGCACGGTCGCCGTATCGAGCTCCGACGTGAGCGAGATGCCTGAAACATTCAGCGCGCGAAGCCGTGCGGCCTGTTCCTCGTCGTGCCGGTAAAGCTCGGTGAACCGGCCGAAGATCGCGCTCGAGAAGGCGAGCACGCCCGCGATCCCGACGACCATCAGCACGAGGTGAGCGAACGTCGGCTCGACAACTGGCTCGAGCAGGTAGTCGAGCGCGACGAGCAGGGCGATGAGCACGGACGGAAGGACGAAGCCCGCGATGCGCAGCCGCGTTGGCAGGACGACGGAAGTGTTGGGATCCCTCAGAGGAAGAATTATCGCGACACGCGTCCAGACGGGTCCGCCCTCAGGGAGCCGCTCGGATGTGCGAGAGGAGCGGATCGCTCCGCTCCTCTCGCTGCACAGTGGAAGAAGGCTCGGTCAGGCGAGCTG
>DASWCU010000096.1:0-7292 GCA_036389935.1 Candidatus Limnocylindria bacterium | reverse complement strand
ACCGTCCTCGGGGCGATCCAATCGCTCGGCGCGATCGCCGAGGTGACCGCGCCGATCGACGGTGTGCTGCGGGACGTGCTCGTGGCCGGGGGCGCGCCGGTCGAGTACGGGCAGCCGCTCTTCGCGATCGAAAAGCGGTAGGCGGGAGCTCAGCCCGCGCCCTCGCCGCCCCGGCTGGTGCCGCGATCCCCGACGGCGTGGGCGGCCTCCAGGTCCTCGATCAGCGCGAGCCCGACGAGCCGCCCCTCGCTGTCGGTGACGGGCGCCGTCGTGAGGCCCTCCTCGCGCATCCGGTCCAGCATCTCGTCCACCGTGACGTTCGGTCGCCAGGTGGACGGCCCGTTGCGCATCGCGTCCCGGGCCGGAACGTCGCCTCGCCCGTCGAGCTCCGTGTCGTGCAGCCGTCCGAGGACGACCCGGTCCGCGGTGACGACGAAGCACGTGTTCCACCCCGCGGCGCGCACGCGCCCGCTGACCGCGCTCACCGGCTCATCGGGACGGCAGGTCGGGACGTCGCGCCGGGCATGATGGCCGAGCGTTGGCACGTGCGCGGCCCGGCCGGCGACCGGTAGCCCCGCGGCGCCCCAGTCAGCCTTCCCGGCCCGGTACCAGAAGACGTTGCTGAACCCGAGACTCTCGAGCCGCCACGCGGCTCGTGGGCCCATGTCTCACTGGTGGTCCGAGCAGTAGGTGATGACCGGTGCGTCGCGCCGGAGCCGCGCGGCGCTCGCCGCGTCGAGCTCCTTCAGCGGGATGTTGATCGCGCCCGGCAGATGCTCCTCCTCGTACTCGTCCGCGGGGAGCACCTCGACCAGCTGCGCGCCCCGGGCCACGAGCTGACGGACCTGCTCCCGATCGATCGGCGTCGGCATCCCCGTCCTCCTCGCCAGCCCGCTCATCGACTCGGCGCTGCGTCTCGATCGTACGCGCGCGTCGTGGTCCGGTGGCGTACGCGAACACGAGGCCGAGTCCGGCACCGTACGCGAGATGCATGAGGAAGATCGGCGTCCAGCCCATGGCCTGGGGGGCACCCCCCTTGGACGTCGTGTGCCGCAGCCGCGGTGCCTCACGCCGCCGATGTGTGACCCACCACACACCGCACGACTTCGAGGAGCCGCGCACGGTGCGCCCGGACGAGAGCGCGGCGGGTGGGAGCGGCTAACCGTCCCTGCGCGGTGTGCTCAGCGCGCCGAGATTGGCGACGGCGAAGGGGATGACGTAATTGGCGGCGATCCGGATCATGAGCGCGTTGTCGGCGCGCGCGCCGGTGAGGACGTCCATCTGATTGACGAGCGTCAGCAGCGTACCGACGACCACAGCGATCGTCGCGCACTGGCGGAATACCCCGGGGCGCCGTGCGCTCCGGATGAGCTCGCGCACGTAGGTCAGCGCTCCCTCGGCTTCCATGTCCCTGGGCCGCAACGCCGGCTCGCTCTGCTCCATTCCCCCGCGTGGTGGGGGGCGACCCGTGACCTACCGCACATCGCAGGGCTCGACCGGATCCGCAGGATCCGCGACCTCTCCCAGGCTGACCTTACAAGGATGATCGAAGACGCCGCGCTCCTCGCCACCGCTACCGCCACGACCCGACGGGACGCGGATCGCACAACGCTCGTCGGCGAGTCCGCCTGCGCCGCGGCGGGTAGCTACGGCGCGCGTTTTTACGCTCACATGTAGTCCACATGTCATAATGCTGTGAACATGTCGAAGATGATCCAGATCCGGAATGTCCCGGATGGCGTGCATCGCACGCTCAAGGTGAGAGCCGCCCAGGCCGGCCTGAGCCTGTCGGATTACCTCCGCGCCGAGGTCGAGGAGCTGGCCGCCCTGCCAACGGTCGACGAGCTGACCGAACGCATCCGACAGCGCTCGCGCGTGCGCGTCAGGGGATCGTCTGCCACCGTGATCAGACGTCACCGGGACGCCTCCTGATCGTCCTCGACGCCTCCGCCGCGGTCGATTACCTCCTCGCGATCGGTGCGTTCGAACGGATCGCTGCGCGGATCGGCTCGGCCGGCGAGACGCTGCACGCCCCTGAGTTGCTGGATGTCGAGGTCGTCCAGGGGCTCCGCCGGCTCGTCCGCCAAGCTCGCCTGACGAGCGCACGCGCCGAGGCGGCCCTCGGCGATCTTGCCGGCCTCCGTATACGGCGCTATCCACACAGGCGCCTTATCGACCGGATCTGGGAGCTGCGGGACAACGTGACCGTATTTGACGCCGCGTACCTCGCGCTGGCCGAGGCGCTGGACGCGCCCGTGGTCACCGCTGACGCGGCGTTGGCGCGTTCGCCTGGCCACCGCGTGCTCGTCGAGCTCTACCGGTGATCGCCCGGTGACCATCCGCGCCGCGTGGCTCTTCCCAGGTCAGGGCGCGCAGACCGTTGGGATGGGGAAGGCCCTCGCTGACGAGTTCCCCGAGGCGCGCCGCACGTTCGACGAGGCGAACGAAGCGCTCGGCTTCGACCTCAGCGCGCTCTGCTGGGACGGCCCGCAGGACGAGCTCGATCGGACGGCGAACGCCCAGCCGGCCCTGCTTGCGACGTCGATCGCGGCCCTTCGGGCCGCGCTCGCCCGCGGGCTTGCGGAAGACGACGTCGTGTGTCTCGGCCACTCGCTCGGTGAATTCAGTGCGCTCGTCGGCGCCGGCGGGCTCGAGCTCGCCGATGCGCTGCGACTCGTGCGCCGGCGCGGCGAGCTCATGCAGGCGGCCGATCCGTCGGGCGGCATGCTCGCGGTGCTCGGCCTCGACGGCGACGCGGTCGCGCGAGCGATCGACGGGACGAGCCTGGTCATCGCGAACGACAACGCGCCAGGCCAGGTGGTGGTCTCCGGTCCGCGCGCCGCGTTCGACGCGGCGACCGAACGGCTCAAGCGGGCCGGCGCGAAGCGGGTCCTTCCGCTGCGCGTGTCGGCGGCGTTCCACTCCCCCGCGATGCGCGCCATCGGGCCCGAGCTCTCGCGCGCGATCGCGGCGACGCACTTCGGCCCGCTCCGCCACCCGGTGATCGCGAACGTGGATGCGCTTCCGCACACCGACGGCGCCGAGTTCCCCGCGCTCCTCGAACGGCAGGCATCGGCGCCGGTCCGCTGGACCGAAAGCGTGCGGCGCGCGGCGCACGACGGCGCCACAGCGTTCATCGAGTTCGGCGCGGGCGGAGTGCTCACCGGGCTCGTCCGGCGCATCGTCGCCGACGCGCGCACCGCGAACGTGAGCGATCCGGTGTCTCTCGTGGACGCGCTGGGAACGACGCGGACGAGCGGCGGGCGGTAGCATCGGACGGCCAGGGGAGGCGCCATTAAAGTCGCTCACTTCATGCGCACGGCCTCCGACGTGAAGCGCGCGGAAGGAAACCGCATCTTTATCGTCCAGGGCGAGACCTGATGCCGTTCGACAAGGTCCTCATCGCGAACCGCGGTGAGATCGCGCTGCGCGTCATCCGCGCCTGTCGCGAGATGGGGATCCAGAGCGTCGTCGTGTACAGCGATGTCGACGCGCACAGTCTGCCCGTGCATTCGGCCGACGAGGCCATCTGCATCGGACCCGCGAGCTCGCGCGAGTCCTACCTGAACATCCCAGCGATCATCTCGGCGGCGCTCATCTCGGGCGCCCAGGCCATCCATCCCGGCTACGGCTTCCTCTCGGAGAACGCCGACTTCTCGGAGGTCTGCAAGGAGCACGGGCTCGTGTTCGTCGGTCCGCCGCCCGAGGTGCTCGCCCGCTTCCACGACAAGGCCGCGACCCGCGCGGCGATGCAGCGGATCGGCCTGCCCGTCGTGCCGGGATCGGATGGTCCGGTGCGCACGGCTTCGGAGGCGCTCCGCATCGCCGAGGCGGTCGGCTACCCGGTCATGCTGAAGGCGAAGGCCGGAGGCGGCGGCCGCGGCATGCGCAAGGCGGGGTCGGCGAAGGACGTCCAGCGCCTGTGGGACCAGGCCCGGAGCGAGGCGAAGGCGAGCTTCGGCGACGACGGCCTCTACCTCGAGCGCTGCCTCGAGGGCGTACGGCACGTCGAAGCGCAGGTGCTCGTCGACGATCGGGGCGAGGCGGTGTGCATCGGCGAGCGCGAGTGCTCGATCCAGCGCCGCAACCAGAAGATGCTCGAGGAGGCGCCCTCGATCTCGATCAACGAGGAGCTCCGCAGGCGCATCAAGGCATACGCGATCGACGCCGCACTGCGCTTCGGCTACCGCGGCGTCGGGACGTTCGAGTTCCTCGTCGACAGCTCCGGCCAGCCGTACTTCATCGAGGTGAATGCGCGGATCCAGGTGGAGCACACGGTGACCGAAGCGGTCACCGGGATCGATCTCGTGAAGGAGCAGCTCGCGCTCGCCGCCGGCGAGCCGCTGTCCTTCTCGGACGAGCAGGTCTGGGTGAATGGCCACGCCATCGAGTGCCGGATCAACGCCGAGGACAGCGACGCGGACTTCGCGCCATCGAGCGGCCTCCTCTCGACCTGGCTCCCGCCGGCCGGTCCCGGCATCCGCCTCGACTCGCACTGCTTCCAGGGTTACGAGGTCCCGCCGTACTACGACTCGCTCCTCGCGAAGGTCATCGCCTGGGGCCGCGACCGGCCCGAGGCGGTCGCGCGCATGCAGCGCGCCCTCGACGAGTTCACGATCGTCGGCGTGACGACGAACATCTCCGCGCACAAGCGCATCCTCGCCAGCGACGCGTTCCGGGCCGGTGAGGTCACCACGCACCTCATCGACACCGTCGGCCTCGAGGCCTTGGCTAGTTGAAGCTGGACCGCGCGGGCATCGAGCGGGTGATCCCGCATCGCGACCCGTTCCTGCTCATCGACCGCGTCGTCGAGCTCGAGCCGGGCGTGCGCTGCGTCGCGGAGCACGACTTCAGCGGCGAGGAGTGGTACCTCAAGGGCCACTTTCCCGGGAACCCGATCGTCCCTGGGGTCATCCTGACCGAGTCGCTCGCCCAGACCGCGTGCGTCGCCGCGATGGCGCATCCCGACTACCGGGACGGGCTTGGGCTCTTCGCCGGCATCGAGGGCATGAAGTTCAAGCGGATCGTCCGTCCGGGCGAGACGGGCCGGTTCGTCGCAGAGGTGGAGCGGCTCCGCCGCGGCTTCGGCCGCGTGAACGTGAAGGCCTTCGTCGGCGACGAGCTCGCCGCCGAGGGCGTCATCCTCGCGGTCTTCCAGCCCAGGGCCGCGGCCGCGGCGGGATGAGCCAGCGCCCGGCGCGGGTCGTCCGCGAGGCGCCTGAGTACGTCGGCGCGCAGGGCCCGCGCTACGGCGGCGGGGTGAGCGCGGAGAACACCGGGAGCGAGCACCTCTGGTTCGGTCGCGTGACGGTCGGGCCGGGCGGGCGGACGAAGGCCCATCTCCACGAGCGCCACGAGACCGCGATCTACGTCCTCTCCGGCACCTGCGTCGTGTACTCGGGCGACGACCTCGCGACGCGCGAGACCGCCGGAGCGGGCGACTACGTCTACATCCCGGCGAGCACCTCGCACGTCGCGGTCAACGCGAGCGCGACCGAGCCGCTCGTCGCGATCATCGCGCGCACCGATCCGAACGAGCAGGAGAGCGTGGTGCTCCAGCCGGAGCTCGAGGACCGGCTGCGGTGACCGGGGCCGTCGAGATCGTCGGCGTGCCGATGGACCTCGGCGGGGCCAGGCGAGGGGTCGACATGGGGCCGTCGGCGATCCGCTACGCGGGCCTGCGGGCCAGGCTCGTGAAGCTCGGCTACCGCGTGCGCGACCGGGGCAACGTGCGGGTGGCGGATCGAGACGAGGGTGAGCCGCCCGACGGATACCGGCGGATGGACGGCGAGCAGCTCGCGACGGCGGGGCGTCCGCGGATGGCTTACCACGTCGCCGAGATCGTCCGCGCCGCCGAGGAGCTGGCCGGCGTCGTGAGCGACATCGCTCGCGCGGGCGCGATCCCGCTCGTCCTCGGCGGCGACCACTCGATCGCGATGGGGACGCTCGCCGGACTGGCCCGCGCGGGCCACCGACCCGGGGTCATCTGGGTCGACGCGCACGGCGACAGCAACACGCCGGAGACGAGCCCGTCCGGGAACGTGCACGGGATGCCGTTCGCGGTCGCCCTCGGCGTCGCCGGAGAGCCATTCCCGGCGTCGTTGCGCGGGAGCGTCGACGGAGCGGCCGCCGTGTTGCTCGCGACGCGCGATCTGGATGCCGGTGAGAAGGACAACATCCGCCGCGCCGGGGTCACCGCGATCACCATGGCCGACATCGATCGTTCGGGGATGGCCGCGACCATGGAGCAGGCGATCGCGATCGGCTCGAAGGGCGACGGCATCCACCTCTCCCTCGACATGGACGCGGTCGATCCGGACGAGGCGCCGGGCGTCGGGACGCCGGTGCGGGGCGGCCTCACCTACCGGGAGGCGCAGCTCGCGATGGAGATGCTGGCCGCCTGCGGCCGGCTCCGATCGCTCGAGGTGTGCGAGGTCAACCCGATCCTCGACCGCGAGAACCGCACCGCCGCGCTGGCGGTCGAGCTCATCGCCAGCGCGCTCGGCCAGACGATCCTCTAGGCGGGCGTTAGCTAGGGGCGGACGCCGCTGCCGGCCGACTCGAGCAGCGCCACGAGCTCGGCGTGGCCCCGCTCGCGCGCGACGTCGGCGGCGGTCTTGCCGTCGCGGTTGGCGAGGGCGGGGTCGGCGCCGGCCGCGAGCAGCGCCTCGACGATGGCGCGATCGCCGGAGTCCGCCGCGCCGTGCAGCGCTGTCCAGCCATGCCGCTGCCGCGCGTTCACGTCGGCGCCCGCGGCGATGAGCGCGAGCGCGCTCTCGCGGTCGCCGCCATCGGCGACCGCGCTGTGGAGCGCGGTGACGTTCATCGGGTTCTTCGCCGCGGCGCGCGGATCGGCGCCGGCCGCGACGAGGTACCGGACGACCTCCGGGTGATGGAAGAACGCCGCGAGGCCGAGCGGGAAGAATCCATCCGTGTTGACCGCCGCCGCGAGCGAGCGGTCGGCCTCGACGAGCGCCCGCACCCGGTCGAGGTCTCCGACCGTGGCCGCCTCGAACACGTCAAGCTCCGGGCCGGTCGCGACCAGGATCGCGAGGATCTCGCGCTTCCGGTGGTACGCCGCCGTCAGCACCGCTGAGGCGCCGTCCGCGTCGCGGGCGGAGGCCAGCCCCGGATCCGAGCCGAGCAGCCGTTCCACCTCCGCCCGGTCGCCCTGCTTGATCGCCGCGAAGAACGCCTCCACCTTCGGACCTCCCGTGGCTCATTGCAATTAGTTAGCCTAACTAACATAATGCGACGCCATGCGACGCGCAACTCCTCGCCCGCGCGACGTG
>DASWCU010000095.1:0-5055 GCA_036389935.1 Candidatus Limnocylindria bacterium | reverse complement strand
CGCTCGTCGGCGGCGCGTCGCTCGACCCGGCCGAATTCGGCGCGATCATCCGCGCGTTCGGTTGAATGCCGATGACGCCGCGGTGCCGCCCCGTCGTGCTGTGCGTTCTGGACGGCTGGGGCATCGCGCCGGACTCCGCGGCGAACGCGGTCACACGCGCGGACACGCCCCGACTCGACGCGATCCTCGCCCGGTACCCGCACGCGACGCTGGACGCGAGCGGCACGTCGGTCGGGCTGCCGGCCGGCGTGATGGGGAACAGCGAGGTCGGGCACCTCACGATGGGTGCGGGCTACGCCGACCCGCAATCGCTCGAGCTCATCAGTCGCTCCATCGCCGATGGGACGTTCTTCGGGAACGGCGCCCTGCGCGCGGCGTGCGCCGCGGCCCGCGCGGGGCAGAGGCTCCACCTGATGGGAATGCTGTCAACGGGCGGCGTCCACGCCGACATGCGGCATCTCGCGGCGCTGATCGATCTCGCTCGTCGAGAGGACGTGCGCGACGTCGTCGTGCACGCGTTCCTCGACGGGCGGGACATGCCGCCACGGAGCGCGATGCCGCTGCTCGGGGAGGTCGGCGCGCGGATCGCGACCGTGCACGGGCGGTTCTACGCGATGGATCGGGACAAGCGGTGGGATCGCACGGCGCGCTCCTACCGCGCCATCGTCGACGCCGACGGGCCACGCGTCGCGACCGCGCAGGACGCGCTCGCCGCCTGCTATCGCGACGCCGAGTGTCGCGACGAGCTGCTGGAGCCGCACGTGGTCGGGGACGGCGCGGTCATGCGAGACCGCGACGGCGCGATCTTCTTCAACTTCAGGCCCGACCGCGGGCGCCAGCTCACCTGGGCGCTCATGCAGGACGACTTCAGCGGATTCGCTCGGCCGCGTGTGCCCCACGACCTCACGTACGTGACGATGACCGAGTACAAGGTCGAGCTGCCGAGCGTGCTCGTCGCCTACCCGCCGCATGACGTCATTCCAGTGGCCGAGGTCGTCGCCGACCACGGCCTGCACCAATTCCACGTCGCCGAGACCGAGAAGTACGCGCACGTGACGTATTTCTTCAATGGCGGGCGCGAGGAGCCCTTCCCGAACGAGGATCGGGTCCTCGTCCCGTCGCCGAAGGTCGCGACGTACGACCTGCAGCCCGAGATGAGCGCCGCCGCGGTCGCGGACACGCTCGTGCAGGCGATCGGGACGGGACGCTACGACTTCGCGATCGTGAACTTCGCGAACCCGGACATGGTCGGCCACACCGGCGACTTCGCTGCCGCGGTGAAGGCGATGGCCGTCACCGATGCCGTCGTCGGCCGGGTCGTCGACGCCGTGCTCGCGGCGGGGGGTTGCATGGTGCTCACGGCCGATCACGGCAACGTCGAGCAGATGCGTTTTCCGGACGGCGGGTCGCACACGCAGCACACGACGAATCCGGTACCGGTGACGTACATCGCCCCGGACGCCGAGCGCTGGACGGTGCGCGCCGGCACGCTCGCCGACATCGCTCCGACGCTGCTCGAGCTTCTCGGGATCGACGTCCCGCCGCGGATGACCGGCCGCTCGCTCCTCGTCGCGCGCTCGTGATCCGGACCGGGGCGGTGACCGAGGAGGCGTGGTGGGCCGCCATGGTGGCGGCCCCGTGAGCCGCGCCGCGGCCCGCGCCGGCTGGCTGGCCTACGCCGCGGTGGCGGCGGCGCTGGCGATCGTCGCGCTGCTCGCGTGGTCGCGCGCCCTGGCGGCCGACGGGCCCGTGCTCTACGGCGAGGGCGCCGTCGCGCACGCGGCGATCCTCCACCGCTCGCTCGCCGAGTACCGCGATCCCGGCGGCAGTGTGTTCGTCGCGGCGAACTACCCGCCGCTCTACTTCGCGCTCGGCTCGCTGGGCGATCCGTTCGTGACGGGCCGGCTCGTGAGCGTCGCCGCGACCCTGGCCGTCGCGGCGCTCGTCGGCTGGCGGGCGCGCACCGGTCCCCGCGCCGTCGCCGTGACGCTCGCCTTCGGCTGGCTCGCCCTCGCGCCGGTCGCGATCTGGGGCGCGGCCATGAAGCCGGACCTCGTCGCTCTCGCGTGCACGGTCGCCGCCGTGGTCCTTCTCGAAGCGCGTCGTCCCACGGTCGCGGCTCCGCTGCTCGTCGCCGCGGCGCTCGCGAAGCCGACCGCGCTCGTGCCGTTCGGGGCGCTCCTCGTGTGGGCGCTCCTGCGCGACCGGCGGCTCGCGCTGCGTTTCGCGATCGCGGGGTCAGCCGCCGCGGCGGTCGCGCTGCTGTTGCTGCTGCCGTTCGGCTACGCCGACCTCTGGCGACATGTGGTGACGTGGAACGCGCTCGCGTGGAGCCCGGAGCAGGCGCTGCTCCTCGTCCTCGTCGGCCTCGTCACCTACGGTGCCGCGCTCGGGGGAGGCGTGCTCGCCCGTGGCTTCGCGGGGCCGCTCGGCGCGTACGCGGCGGCGGGCCTCGTCATCGTGCTCCTCGGTGGACGCGAAGGCGGGACGATCAACTACCTCCTCGACCTGTCCGCCGCGTGCTTCCTCGCGCTGGCCTCCGTCGCGTCACGCCTCGCGAGATCGCCGCTCTATCCGGTGGCGGCGATCGCGAACGCCGTGGTCGCGACGCTCGTGCTCAATCCGCTCGGTCTGCTGCCGGATCGCGCGGCGACGACCGGGGCGTGGGGCCGGGTCGAGCGCATCGACGCGGTACGCGCGGCGCTCGCGTCCGACGATGCGATCCTCGCGGAGGACAGTGCGCTGCTCGTCGCGACGGGGCATCGCGTCGTCGTGGACGACCTGTTCCTGTGGAGCCGGCTGGCCGCGCGAGGCGTCATCGACCCCGCGCCGCTCGTGGCGGACGTGCGCGCGGGTCGGTTCGGCGCGGTGCTGAGCGAGGTCGAGCTCGAGCGCATCGGCGACGCTCCGGCGTTCGAGCGGTCGCGCTGGGAGCCCGAGCTGCTCGGCGCGATCGTCGCTCGGTACCGGCTCGAGCGCCGCCTGCCCGGCGACCTCTATCTGTACCGTCCGCGCTGAGCGACGAAGTGCGGTGCGATCCGGGTGGGCGGATCGCCGCCGGTGTCCGGTACACTCGTCCTTCCCGTGGAGAACGTGCTGCGCATCGCCCAACTCTTCGTGTCGATCGCCGTCGGCGCTCTGATCCTGCTGCAGGCCCGCGGGACCGGGCTGTCCTCGACCTTCGGTGGCGAGTCGACCGCGTACCGCAGCCGGCGGGGCATCGAGCGGACGCTGTTCCGGCTGACGATCGTCTTCATCATCGTGTTCATCAGCATCTCGCTGTACGGCGCGCGCCTCTCATCGCCCACGGTGTGAGCCGTTCCCGCCGGCGGCGGGAGGTGGTCGGATGACCCGGCGCGACAAGGTCATCGTCCTGGCGCTCATCGGGCTGCTCGCGGTGACGAGCGCCGGCGCGATCGTGACCGATCGCGGCAGCGGCGCCGCCGAGCCGACGTTCGGCGGCACGTACGTCGAGGGCGTCGCGGGCGTCGCGCAGTATCTCGATCCGATCGTGGCCGCCACGAACGTCGATCGAGACGTCTCGGAGCTCGTGTTCAGCGGCCTCACGCGCTTCGATCGGGATGGCTCGATCGTCGCCGACCTGGCGGCGGGCTTCCAGGCGGATCCGACCGGCAAGGTCTGGACGTTCTCCATCCGATCGGACGCGACCTGGCATGACGGCGCGCCCGTCGTCGCGGACGATGTGCTGTACACGGTCGGACTGCTGCAGGACAAGGCGTACATCGGGCCGTACGCGGCGGCGTTCCGCGGTGTCGGCGTCGAAAAGCTCGAGGAGAAGGTCGTCCGCTTCACGCTGCCCGACGTCTACGCGCCGTTCGCCGGAAGCACGACGGTTCCGCTGCTCCCATCGCATCTTCTCGGCCGCGTCGGCTACGTCGATCTGCCGCGCCAACCGTTCAACGCGCATCCGATCGGCACCGGTCCGTTCAAGGTGCAGGACGTGGATGCCCGGCAAGTGACCCTCGTCCGCTCGGATGACTTCTATCGGACCCGGCCGGCGCGGTCGCGCGCGTACCTCGACAAGCTCGTGCTCCGCTTCTATCCGGATGAAGGGTCGACGCTGGCCGCTCTCGCGCGCGGCGAGATCGACGGGACCGGCGGGCTGTCGCCGCAGGACGCGGAGCGTGCGCGGTCGCTCAAGGGGATCGACCTGTACAGCCTGCCGTCGAACGACTTCACGGCCCTGTTCCTGAACGTGCGGCCGACCAAGCCGGTGTTCCGGGATCGCAGCGTGCGCCAGGCGATCGCGACGGCCATCGACCGCGGCCGCGTGCTCGATGTCGCGGCGGATGGCCGTGGGACCGTCGCCGACGAGTTCGTGCCCTCGAGCTCGTGGGCGTACGTGCGGGATCTCCCCCGGTACACGTTCTCCGCGAGCGACGCGCGCGCGATGCTCGATCAGGCCGATTGGAAGGACCACGACGGCGACGGGGTCCGCGACAAGGATGGGACGGCCCTGCAGTTCTCGATCTCGACGTCGGACGAGCCGGCCCGCCTGGCCGCGGCGCGGCAGATCGCCGACGATCTCGGGCGCGTCGGGATGCGGGTCGACGTCCGGTCGGTGCCGTTCGCCCAGCTCGTCGATCGCGTCGCGCGGCAGCGGGACTTCGACGCGCTCCTCGTCGCGATCACGGTCGGGAGCGATCCGGATCCGTACCCCTTCTTCCATTCGAGCCAGCTCCGCGACCCCGGCGACAACTTCTCGGGCTTCTCGACATTGACGCTCGATCGCGCGCTCGAGCAGGCACGCCGGACGATCGACCTCGGGAAGCGGCGCGAGCTCTTCGCGCCGGTATTCGACGCGATCGCGACGGAGGTCCCGGTCGTCTTCCTCTATTACAGCGACTATCTCTACGCGCAGGATCGCGTCGTGAAGGGGCAGAAGATCGCGCCGATCAGCGACGCGACGCAGCGGTTCTGGAACGTCGAGGACTGGTACGTGAAGACGGCGATCCGGCGCTAGCCGGGTGGCCTTGCCCTGGTGCCGCCCTCCGCCTGTCCGCCGAGGTCGGTCCCGAGGGCGGGCCGCCGACC
>DASWCU010000094.1:0-18650 GCA_036389935.1 Candidatus Limnocylindria bacterium | reverse complement strand
CGCCGAGCTCGAGCGCGCGATGGGCGAGCTCGAACGTCAGGACGCGGCGAGCGACACGTGGCTGACCCAGCTCAAGAGGATCCGCGACTCGCTCGCCAAGCACATCGCGGTCGAAGAGCGCGACGTCCTCCCCAAGATCCCGAGCGTGTGGTCGGCCTCGAAGCTCGAAGAGGCCGGCAAACGTATGGAGGAAGGAAAGGAGCGCAAGCTCCGCGAGGCGCTGACCAGGTAGTCGGAGATGCCGCCCGCCGGCCACATGGCCGGCGGGCCGGCGGATCACCACAGCGCACGCGGGCTCGGAGGTCCGGGTCCATGCGGAGCGGTAGCCTCACGCCGAGATGGGCATCGAGCTCACGGTCAACGGCCGGGCCAGCACGGTCGATTGCGATCCCGAGACGCCGCTCCTCTACGTGCTCCGGAACGATCTCGAGCTCACGGGCACGCGCTTCGGCTGCGGCACCGGCGCCTGCGGCGCGTGCACCGTGGTGATGGATGGTGCAGCGGTGCGCTCGTGCGACGTGCCGCTGTCCGTCGCAGCAGGGAAGCGGATCACGACCGTCGAAGGGCTCGCCGAGGGCGAGGACCTGCACCCACTTCAGCGGGCGTTCATCGACGAGCAGGCCGTGCAGTGCGGCTTCTGCCTGAGCGGCATCCTGATGTCGGCGAAGGCGCTCCTCGACGCTACGCCCCACCCGAGCGAGGCTGACATCCGTCGCGCCCTGGACGGGAACCTCTGCCGGTGCGGGACGCACGTCCGGATCCTGCGCGCCGTGCGCGCCGCGGCGTCCGCGCGGTGAGCGACACCGGCACCCGGCGCACCGACCTACCCGCCGGCCTGCGGGCGTACCCGCGGCTCGACCGGTGGCTCGCGTTCCATCCCGACGGCACGATCACGGTCTTCACCGGGAAGGTGGAGATCGGGCAGGGCCTGCACACCGCATTCGCGCAGATCGTCGCCGACGAGCTCGATGTCGACGTCGGCCTGGTGCGCGTCGCGCCGGTCGACACCGCACACAGCCCGGACGAGGGAGTGACCTCGGGGAGCCGATCGATCGAGGAGGGCGGGACGACGCTGCGGCACGTCGCCGCCGAGGCGCGCGGCGCGCTGCTCGACCGCGCGGCCGCGCGCCTGCACGCCACGCGATCCGAGCTGACGGTCGCCGACGGCGTCATCCGGTCGCCGTCGGGAGCGAGCGTCTCGTACCGCGAGCTCGCGTCCGACGATCTTCTCGCGCGCGAGGTCACCGGGGATGTGCCACTGAAAGCGACGGTGGAACGCCGGCTCATTGGCACGACCGTGCCGCGCCTGGACCTCGCGGCGAAGGTCACCGGGGCGCCGGTCTTCGTTCAGGATCTCCGGCTGCCGGGCATGCTGCACGGGCGGATCGCGCGACCGCCGAGCTACGACGCCGCGCTCCGCGCGGTCGACGGGGCCGCGCTCGAAGCGATGCCGGGCGTGCGCGCGGTCGTCCGCGACGGGAGCTTCCTGGGCGTGATCGCGGAACGCGAGGAGCAGGCGATCCGCGCGCTGCAACGAGCGCGTCGCGTCGCCTCGTGGGATGAGCGCACGGCGCTCCCCGCCGCCGATCCGCGGTTCCTGCTGAACGAGGCGAGCGAGGAGCTCGTGGTGCGGGAGCGGCACCATGCGACCGCGCTCGACCGCGCGGCGCGCGAGGTGACGGCTGAGTACTCGCGACCGTACATCGCCCACGCCGCGATCGGGCCATCGTGCGCGGTCGCGCGGCTCGACGACGGTCGGTACACCGTCTGGAGCCACAGCCAGGGCGTCCACCAGCTCCGCGGCGACCTGCGGAAGGTCCTCGGCGTGGGCGCGGACGCGGTGCGCGTGATCCACATGGAGGGCGCCGGCTGTTACGGCCACAACGGCGCGGACGACGTCGCGCTCGACGCCGTCCTCCTCGCGCGGGCGGTGCCAGGACGACCGGTGCGGGTGCAGTGGATGCGGGACGACGAGTTCGCGTGGGAGCCGTACGGGCCGGCGATGGTCGTACGGCTCGCCGCGCGGCTCGATGATCACGGCGACGTCGTCGATTGGCGCCACGACGGCTGGAGCAACGGGCACGGGAACCGGCCATCGGCCCGTTCGCCCGAGAACGTCGCCGGCGTGCTAGCGGCGGCGCATCTCGCGCGGCCGTTCGCGCCGTCGGCTCCGCCGCCGCCCCGGACCGGATCGAGCGCTGCCCAGCGGAACGCCGAGCCGCTGTACGACTTCCCCAACGAGCGGGTGGTGAACCATCACGTCGCCCGGACGCCGCTTCGCGTCTCCGCGCTGCGATCGCTCGGCGCGCATGCGAACGTGTTCGCGATCGAGTCATTCATGGACGAGCTCGCCACGGTCTCCGGGTCGGATCCGGTCGAGTTCCGGCTGCGCCACCTGCACGAGACGCGCGGCCGCGCGGTGATCGAGGCCGTTCGCGATCGGGCCGGCTGGCGCGCCGGCGAGAAGGGCGACGGACGGCGCGGCCGGGGCCTCGGGTTCGCTCGGTACAAGAACGCCGCGGCGTACGTGGCGGTGATCGCCGAGGTCGAGCTGGACGAGGCCATCCGGGTGACGCGCGTCTGGGCCGCCGTCGACACCGGCATGGTCGTCAGCCGTGATGGCGTCGTGAACCAGGCCGAGGGTGGGATCGTCCAGGCGGTCAGCTGGGCGCTGAAGGAAGCGGTCGGCTACGACGAGCATCGGATCACGACCCGGGGTTGGGCCGAGTACCCGATCCTCACGTTCAGCGAGACGCCCGAGGTCGAGATCGCGCTCATCGACCGCCCCGACGAGCCGCCGCTCGGGGTCGGCGAGGCGTTCGCCGGACCGGTCGCCGCGGCGATCGCCAACGCGGTCGCGAACGCCGGCGGGCTCCGGCTGCGCGACATGCCGTTCACCCGTGAGCGCGTCCTCGAGGCGATGGCCTGACCGACCGGCCCGTACGCGCTCGCCCGCATAGGATTGCGACCGTCATCGATGGGGAAGAGCAGGCGTCTTGGCGCGCTGTGGCTCATCTCGGGTCCGTGGCGCATCCCGGCCTTCGTCGTCGCGGCGGTCCTCGTGCTCCTCGTCGGGGCATCGGCCGTCCTCGCGTTCGAGGCACCGGCGCCGAATGGGACCATCCGGGGCCTCGGCGACGCGCTCTGGTACGGGGTCGTGACCATGATGGCCGTCGGCTACGGCGACCTCATCCCGGTCACCGGCGGTGGCCGGATCGTCGGCGTGCTGCTCATGTTCGGCGGGCTCGGGATCGTCTCGGCGGTGACCGCGACCGTCGCGTCGATCCTCGTGACGCAGAGGATCAGGGAGGGTCGGGGCTTGGATACGATCCGCGCGACCGGACATCTCATCGTGTGCGGGTGGAATCAATACGCCGAGCGTGTGCTCGAGGCGACCCTGGCGGCCGCGGGCGCGCAGGCGATCGTGCTCGTCAACGAGCTTCCCGAACAGACCGTCTCCGACCTCCTGCTCCGATACCGCGGCACACGATTCGTCCGTGGTGATCCCGCGTCCGAGGTGACGCTCGAGCGGGCGAACGTGCGTGAGGCCGCGGCCGCGATCGTCCTTGCGGACACCTCGCGGCCGGCGCCCGACGAACGGACCGCCCTCGTCACCCTCACGTTGAAGAGCCTCCGGCCCGACCTCGTCGTGACGGCCGAGGCCGTCGATCTGAAGAGCGAATCGCACATCCGACGCGCGGGCGCCGACGAGGTCGTCGTGAGCGGTGAGTTCAACGCGTTCCTGCTCTCATCGGCCACCGCAGCGCCCGGGATCCCCGCCGTCGTGCGGCCGCTGCTGACCTCCGGGGCAATGGCGCTCCGGCGCGTGGCGATCCCGCCGGACTACGTCGGCCGGACGTTCGGCGAGCTCGCGCGATCGCTCCGCGACGGCGACGGGACGCTGCTCATCGCGATCGTGAGCGAGGCGAAGGGCCTCACGCTCGACGACCTCCTGACCGATGACACCTCGCTCGTCGATCGCTTCATCTCGGATCAGTTCCAGCAGGCCGGCACGGAGTTCCTGCGCTTCGAGCGTGGCCGGATGCGCGCGGTCCTGAACCCCCCGGATTCGTACGTCATCCAGCGCGCCGATGCCGCGGTCGGCATCACGGGGCATTCATGACCGCGACTGACCTCGGGCGCTTTCCGCTGTTCCACGGTCTGGATGCGGAGCAGCTCCGCGCGCTCGGTGCGGTGCTCCATTCGGCTCGCGCCGCGGCGGGACAGGACATCGTCGTCGAGGGGGCTCCCGGCGGATCGCTCTTCGTGCTGGTCGAGGGGAGCGTGGAGACGACGAAGCACTTCGGCGTCCTCGGCGCCGACCAGGCACCACGGCAGAAAGTGCTCGTCCGCCTATCGGCGCCGCAGTTCTTCGGCGAGATCGCCCTCCTCGAGGAGACGCCCCGTTCCGCGACCGTTCGGGCCGCGACGGCCTGCGAGCTGCTCGAGCTGCGCCGGGAGGACTTCGAGGGCCTCGTCGCGGCCGATGTCCGGCTCGGCTACCTCCTCATGCGGAACATCGCCTCTTCGATCATCGGCCGCCTGCGCGGTGCCGACCGCGACATCCTCAAGCTCACCGCGGCGCTCAGCATGGCGCTCGGGAACCATTGAGCGTCGCCCTCGTCACGGGGGCGTCCTCGGGCATCGGCCGTGCCTTCGCCGAGCGTCTCGCGCGCGACGGGTATGACCTCGTCGTCGTCGCGCGGCGTCGCGGGCGGCTCGAGGAGCTCGCCTCCCGACTTCGGTCCGATCCGGGCGTCGCCGTGGAGATCATCGCGGCCGATCTCGGCGACCCGGCCTCGCTCGCCCGCGTCGAGCGGCGCGCCGGCGAAGGTCCCGACATCGATCTGCTCGTGAACAACGCCGGCTTCGGCGCGTACATGCCGTTCGCGCGGCTCGCGCCCGAGCGCGTCGAGCAGCTCATCCGGGTACATGTGGTCGCGACGACCCGGCTCGCGCGCGCGGTCGTGCCGGGGATGCTCGAGCGCGGGCGCGGGACGATCGTCAACGTCGCGTCGATGCTCGCGTTCTCGGCGACCATCCCACCCGATCCGATGCCGCATCGCGTCGTCTACGCCGCGACGAAGGCCTACCTCGTCGCGTTCAGCCAGGCGCTCGCGGCGGAGCTCGGCTCGAGCGCCATCAAGGTGCAGGCGCTCTGTCCCGGTACCGTCGCGACCGAGTTCCACGTGGTGCAGGGCGCGCCCGGTCCGTTGCCCGGATCGATGGATCCGGCCGACGTGGTGGCCGCGTCGCTCGCCGGGCTCGAGCTCGGTGAGGTCGTGTGCGCTCCGACGATCGAGGACGCCGAGCGGCTTCGCGCGGCGGCCGAGAGCGGACGGACGCTCTTCACCGGCCCCCGATCGGAGCGTCTCGCCTCCCGCTACCGGGGCTGAGCCGGGCGGATCGCGCGGATCTCCGGTGCATGCCCTTTTTTGCCTGCTGTTGGCCCGCGTCTTGCGCGCCTCGATCGGAGGTGGCGCACGTGACCCGCGCCACGGCATTAGCAAGGAGTGGGCGTGAGCTTCGACGAGAGCAAGCCGCTCGATCCCTCGCAGGTCGAGGACCAGCGCGGCGGCCGCGGTGGGGGGACCCTGGTCGTCGGCGGAGGCGCGCTCGGCCTGATCATCCTCGTCGCCGCGCTGCTGCTCGGCGTGGATCCCTTCGAGGGCCAGGCGCCGAGCGCCTACCCCGTGGATGGCGGCCCGAACACCGATGAGTGCAAGACCGGCGCGGACGCGAACCGTCGCGACGACTGCCGGATCGTCGGCTTCGTCGACAGCATCCAGAAGTACTGGACCGACGAGCTCGCGCGGCGCTCCAAAACGTACACGCCCGCCCGTACGGTGCTCTACACGGGCGCGACGCAGGCCGGCTGCGGCCTCGCGACGTCTGCCGCGGGGCCGTTCTACTGCCCGACCGACCAGAAGGTCTACCTCGATCTCGCGTTCTTCGAGGAGCTGCGGACCCGTTTCGGCGCGACCGGGGGACCGTTCGCCGAGGGCTACGTCGTGGCGCACGAGTACGGGCACCACGTCCAACACGTCCTCGGACTGCTGAGCGAGGGCGGCGGCCCCGAGCCCGGACCGCAGGGGACCTCGGTCCGCACCGAGCTGCAGGCCGACTGCTTCGCCGGGGTCTGGGCCCGGCACGCGAGCGACACCGGCTTCCTCGCCGCGCCGTCCGCCGCGGACATCGCGACCGCCCTCGACGCGGCGGCCGCGGTGGGCGACGATCGGATCCAGCGTTCGACGCAGGGCCGGGTCGATCCTGAGAAGTGGACCCATGGCTCCGCCCAGCAGCGCCAACAGTGGTTCCGCGTCGGATACGACGGTGGGGACTTCACGAGGTGCGATCCTCGCTGAGCGCCGGGCGCGGTCCATTCACCGAGCGCACCGTCGAGCGGGCCGGCGATCCGGAGGCGAGCCCGACGCCGTAGCCTACGGTCCGTGCCCGACCTGTCCTGGCTCCTCTGGCTCTTCCTCATCGCGCAGTTCTTCATCCCGCTCAGCCTGAAGCGGGTCCTCGAGACGCGGCGCCAGCGCGCGATCCGGGCGTTCGAACAGATCCGTCACGCCCGCGTGATCACGATGATCCATCGCCAGGAGACGATGAGCATCCTCGGCTTCCCGGTCGCGCGGTACATCGACATCGAGGATTCGGAGCAGGTGCTTCGCGCGATCCGGCTCACGCCGCCGGAGATGCCGATCGATCTGCTCCTCCACACGCCGGGCGGGCTCGTCCTCGCGTCCGAGCAGATCGCGTTCGCGCTCAAGCGCCATCAGGGGCCGGTCACGGTCTTCGTCCCGCACTACGCGATGTCCGGCGGCACGCTCATCGCGCTCGCCGCCGATGAGATCGTCATGGACCCGAACGCGGTGCTCGGCCCGGTCGACCCCCAGCTCGGCACGCAGCAGTCGTCATTCCCGGCCGCTTCGATCCTTCGCGCCCTGGAACAGCCGAACCCCAATCGGGACGACACGACGCTCATCCTCGGCGACGTCGCCGGCAAGGCGATGCGCCAGGTCCGCGCGACCGTGAAGCGGCTGCTCCTCGAGCATCAAAGCGAGGCCGACGCGGAGCGCCTCGCGACCACGCTCACCTCCGGAGAGTGGACGCACGACTATCCGCTCGACATCGAGCAGCTTCGATCGCTCGGGCTGAAGGTCAGCGAGGCGCTGCCGCACGAGATCTACGAGCTGATGGACCTCTACCCGCAGTCGACGCAGCGGCGGCCCGGCGTCGAGTTCATCCCCGTGCCGTACCCGCCTCGCGCCCCCGCGGTGCCGGGCAAGACCGAACGCTGATCGCGGACGGGCCGGAGGGCGGCTGTGAGCCGACCCTCGCGGCCCACACGCGGGCTACCGCGCGTTCGCGTCGTTGATCTGACCGCGGATCTCACCGCCCGGGAACGTCGAGGTGTGGACGTTCACGTACGTGACGCCGGCCCGGATCGCGTCGATGAGCTCGCCGAGCTCGCCGGCCGTGATGCCCTGGCTCGTCGGGCCGACGACGTCGCTCGCGACGATCGTCCCGGTCACGGTCGCGTCGCTCGTCGTGCCGGGCGGGCAGGCCGGCTTGCTCCCGCCGCCGCAGAGGAACGCGGACACGCCGCCCGCGGTCGACCGCGCGCCGAGATGGATGTGCGAGGCGGCGGCCGCGGTCGAGAGCCCGCCGTAGGTCAGCGTGTACTCGATCGTCTGCGCGCCGTCGTCGATCCGCAGATCGAGCGTGCCATGGCCGGACGATGAGACCGTCGGCACCTCTTCGTAACCGGTGAAGCTCGCCTTGACGTGACTCTTGTCGTTGCCGGCGATGACGCCCGACGCGGCGAGCCATGCGATGGCCAGCGCGGCGAGCCCGGCGGCGAATAGCCCGAGTGACCGCTTAGGCATTACGACCTCCTCGTTCGCCCCATGCCGGGGCCGACGCGAAGGGTACGTGTGTGCCGGTTCCGGCGATCAACGGACGCCCTCCGACGCTTCCTCGCCCGTATGGCGCGCGTCCAGCCGTGATCGCCGATGCGGCGGCCCGATCGCGGCGCGGTCAGCGTTCGAGGACGAAGAGCGTGACCTCGCGCCGGCTTCGCCGGCGGTACGTCGCGTACGCGGGCCACACCTGATCGAGCTGGGGCCAGAAGGTCGCCCGCTCTTCGAGTGTCGCCGCACGCGCGCGGTATTCGGCCTCATCGCCGCCGATCCGCACACGGGCGTGTGGGTCGGCCTCGAGGTTGCGAGCCCAGCCCGGCGCCGTCGGCCGGCCCCAGTTCGAGCTGGCGACGACCAGGCGCGGGCCGTCGCGGATGTAGAGGAGTGGTGTCGTTCGCGGCCGGCCCGATGTGCGGCCGATGGTCGTGAGCAGCAGCGTGGGAAAGATGCGGCCCGTGGCGAGGCTTCCGGTGCGCTGGAAGGCGAGCCGATCGATGCGGTGCGCGACGCGCGCGCCGAGGGCGGCGAACCACCGTCGGTGGCCGAGGGCGCGGACCAGGCTCACCAGCTCCCGCCGCCTCCGCCGCCGCCACCGGAGCCGCCCCCACCTCCGCCGCCGGAGAACCCGCTCGACCCGCCGCCGCCCGGCGTCGTCACGAGCGCGCTCGACAGTGTCGACGAGAACGACTGCATCGAGCCGGAGAGGCCGATCGCGTTGAGTGCCGATCCGTCGTACCACCCGGCTGTGGCGCGCTGGATGTCGAGCCCGGCGAACGCCTTCGCCCACTTCGTGACCAGGCCGAAGACGATCGCGTACGGCAGGTAGGCGGTGAAGAGCTCCTCGCGCTCCGCGAAGCGCTGCCGTTCGGTCTCCGCCGTCTCCATGTAGCGGCGGAAGCCCAGGACGCGACGGAGCAGCTCGCTCCCCGCTCCGGTGCGGCGCGGCATCCACCGGCTGGCGACGACCAGCGCGACCCCGGCGAGGCTGACCGCGATACCGAGGAGCCCCTGCCCGAGCAGGAAGCCGATGAGCGCGGCGGCGAGCAGGCCCGCGACGACGACCCCGCCGCCGAGGAGGCCCCACTGCATCCGCACGCGCTCGGGATCCGCGACGAACAGGTGGCCGCGCATCGCGTCGTCGTAGAGCGCGCGTTCGGCGCGTTCGAGCGTCGCGTGGAACGTCCCCTGGATGTCGGACAGCACGACCTCGTCGCGTCCGCCGAACAGCCTCTCGTAGAGGATCTTCTCGTAGGAGGCGAGCGCGGCCGGATCGCCCGTGCGCTTGTGCAGCCGCCAGTCCGGCTTCCCCGCCGTAGAGGCATCCTCGATGGCCAGATAGCCGCGCACCGCGAGGTCGACGATCGTCGCGGTGAGGTCCTTCGGGTCGGCGACCGTGTCGATCAGGACGCCGACCTGTGCGGGCTTGAGCCGCTCGGGTGGCTCGAACTCGGGGACGATCGTGCCGCTCGACGTGGCGTCGCGTTCGTCGCGGCCCTTTCGCCACACGCCCCACCCGACGAGCGCGATGCCCGCGAGGGCGACGACGCCCGCGCCGAAGAGCGCCGGAGGATCGACCGCGAAGAAGTCGGCGAAGACGAGCTCGTGCTTCTCGAAGAGGAGTCGCGGCTCGGCCACCGCGCCCTTGCGGAGGGCGGCGAGCAGCGTCAGCTGCTCGCCCGGCGAGAGCGTCCGGTCGGTGCGGTACGTCGCCGACCGCGCCGTCAAGTCGAACGGGCAGCGGACCTCCGAGCCGGTCGGTCCCTCGAAGCAGTCGCCCCGCTCGATCCCGCCCTGGGCCAGCGTGACCGTCGCGCTCACCTGGCGCGCCGACGCCGGCCAGTCCTTGCCGTTCACGTTCCAGAACAGCTCGTCGTGATCGGCGAACGGGTTGAGCGCGCCGAACACCCGGTACGTGATCCGGTACGCGTTTCGACCGGTCACCGTCCGGGCGGGATCGCCGATCCGGATGTGGACGACGACGCCGTCGTCGCCGTCCTGAAACGGCACGGCCGCCCCGGCGGCGTCGGTGACCCGATCGACGCGGAGGGCGTAGACGCGGTCGCGCTCGCGGTCGAAGCCGTACCGGATCGGGATGTCCCGGAAGATGCCGTGCTTCTGAAGGGCGCCGAAGTCGACGTCGATCGCCTCGGTGATCCGCAGGCTGTTGTCGGGCTGGATCTCGATCGTCGAGTCGAACCGCTCGATCGTCCAGCCCTCGTCGTCTTTGGGCTGGCCGCCTTTGGTCAGGCTCGTGACGAAGCCGCCGCCGACGGCTGCGATGAACGCGACCGCGAAGAGAACGAGCGAAACGATGGTGCCGCGCGACATGCGAAGACGCTAGCGGTCGCGCGCTCCGGCGTCGACGATCGCCGGTGTCAGTCGGCCGGGCTGGAGAGACGCGGATCGAGCGCGTCGCGGACGGCGTCGCCGACGACGTTCACCGCGAAGACGGCCAGCATGATCGCGAGGCCGGGGAACACCGCGAGCCACCACGCGATCCGCAGATAGCGCCGCGCCTCGGCCAGCATCAGCCCCCACTCGGGCGTCGGTGGCTGCGCGCCGAGGCCGAGGAACGAGAGCGAAGCGGTCGACAGGATCGCCGTCGCGAGACCGAACGTCGCGATCGTGATGGTGGGACCGAGGACCTGCGGCACCAGGTGCACGAACATCAACCGGAGGTCCGTCGCGCCGATGCTGCGCGCGGCCTCGACGTAGAGCTCGCCCTTGGTGTTGAGCACCGATCCCCGGACGACGCGCGCGAAGCGCGGGATGCCGCCGATGCCGACCGCGATCATCACCTTCTCGAGGCCGCTGCCGAGCACGGCGACGATCACCAGGGCGAGCAGGATGCCGGGGAAGGCGAGCTTCACATCGATGATCCGCATGAGGATGCGGTCGGTCCAGCCGCCGAAGAACCCGGCGACCAGCCCGATCAGGCCGCCGACCGAGAGCGACACCGCCACCGCGGCGAGGCCCACCGTCAGCGAGATCCGGCCGCCGTCGACGAGCCGCAGGAGCACGTCGCGGCCGAAATTGTCGGTCCCGAGCGGATGGCCGGGCGAGCCGGGCGGCAGCAGCGAGTCGCGCAGGCTCTGCTGGTACCGGTCGATGTCGATCGCGAGCGGGACGAGGTACACGATCGCGGCCATCAGGACGAAGAGCGCGAGCGCGCCCATCGCCAGCCGGTCCTGCTTGAAGCGCCACCACGCACGGCGGTAGGGCCCGACCGTCGTCGGCAGCTTCGGCAGGCGTCGCTTGTCGGCGACGACCGCCGCCACGACCGGCGCGCGCGCGATGTCAGGAGGCTCGGATCTTCGGGTTGAGGTAGCCATAAGAGACGTCCACGAGCAGATTCGCGAGCACGTAGCCGGTGGCCGTGAGCAGGATCACGCCCTGCACCACCGGATAGTCCTTCGTCAGGATCGCCTCGATCGCGAGCTGGCCGATGCCCTGCCGCGCGAAGACGGTCTCCACGATCACGCTACCGGCGAGGAGGCGGCCGATCTGCAATCCCACGATGGTGACGATCGGCACGAGCGCGTTCCGGAGGGCATGGCGGCCGATGATCGTCCGCGCCCTCAGCCCCTTCGCGCGCGCGGTCCGGATGTACTCGAGGCCGAGCACCTCGAGCAGCGACGCGCGCGTCAATCGCGCGATGAGCCCGGTGCCCTCGTAGCCGAGGACGAGGGCGGGCAGGATGAGGCGATCGAAGCCGCCCGAACCGGTCGCCGGAACGAGCCCCAGCGTCACCGAGAACAGCAGGATCATCAGGATCGCGAAGGCGAAGCTCGGCATCGAGACCCCACCGAGCGAGATGAGCATCACCGCGTGATCGATGGGCGTGTTGCGCCGCAGCGCGGCGAGCACGCCGAGGCCGATGCCGAGCACGACCGACAGGAGCATCGCGGCGCCGGCGAGCTCGAGCGTGCTCGGGAGCCGGTCGAGGATCAGGCGGGACACCGATTGATGGCGGAGGTACGACTGCCCGAGGTCCCCGCGCAGGGCGTCGCCGAGCCAGCGCACGTACTGCACGGCCAGCGGGTCGTCGAGCCCGAGATCGGCCCGGACCTGCGCCTCGAGCTCGGCGCGCTGCTCCGGCGATCCGACGCCCGCGGCCGCCGCGCCGAGCATCGCGTCGATGGGATCGCCGGGGATGAGGTGCAGGATCGAGAAGACGAGGAGCGAGGCGAGCAGCAGGACGGGGATCGATTCGACCAGACGCTTCGCGACGAAAGCGGCCACCGTGCCCCCTCCCGAGCCTCAGCTCGGATCACCCCTGACGTCGAAGCCCTTCTCGCGGAGGAGCGCGATCGTACTGTCCATCAGCGCCGCGACCTTGGGAAGAGGTGCGTCCATCCGGCGGATCTCCGCGAGCGGGCGGACGGGCCCGTGCTCGGCGCGGGCGTTCACCGGCGTCTCGCCGAACAGGCGGGCGAGGAGCGTCTGGATCTCGGCTGAGAGCAGGAAATCGACGAACGCCCGGGCCTCGCTCGGATGCTTCGCTCCGGCGATGACCGCGACGGTGTGGGCCTCGACGTGCGTGCCCAGCTCGCCCTCGCCCTGGTCGAGCCAGGCCTCGCCCACGGGGTTCCCCTCCATGTAGAAGACGTGGATGTTCGACGAGTTGGCGATGGCGACGGCCTTTCGCTCGCGGGCGAGCGCCTCGCGGGTGCGCAGATTCGACTCATAGATCCGCATGCCGTTCGCGAGCAGCGCGTCGATGAGGCCCGTCGTGAACGCGTCGCCCCTGCACACCCGAAGGGCGGCGAAATGCGCGACCGTGGTCGTCTCGACGACCGCGGCGCACGCCACCGCGTCGCGGAACCGCGCGTCGGTGAGCTCCTCGAGCCGGCGTGGCCACGTTGCGGCCTCGCGCAGGACGGTGCGGTTCACCATCGCGGCGCGCGGCCAGGCCGTGAACGAGAGCCAGCTGAAGTCGGCAGCCCGAAGCCAGTCGGCGTAGCCGCGTGCGACCGGGGCGGCGTAGGGCTCGAAGACGCCGGTCTCGCGTACGACCTCAGGCGCGAGCTGGCTGTTCGTCAGCAGCAGGTCGGCCTGCGGATCGGCTCGCTCGGCGATGATCCGCTGCTCCGCGTCGTGGTGGTAGACCTTCTCGACCTTGGTCTCGATGCCGGTCAGGCGCTCGAACAGGAGGTAGACCGGCGCGAGCTCGGGCCGGTTGCGGCCCGAGTAGATGCGCAGCTCGCGACCCACCTCAGCGCGTCCCGGTCGCCGCGATCCGCTCGGCGCGTCGGCGCCGCCGCTCGAGCTCCTCGGGCGGGTAGACGTCGCGGAACGTGAAGTAGATCGCGAGGTCGTACACGATCTTGAGGGCGCCGGAGATGAAGAACGGCAGACCCAGCGCGGCGGCGCTGAACGCCATCCCCGCGAACGTCGGCGAGATCGCGGTCGCGGTCGTCCGGGCCACGTTCGTGATGCCGGCCGTCGCGGTGCGCTCGTCCGGGTCGACGACGGCCATCGTGTATGACTGGCGGGTCGGGACGTCCATCTGCGACACGCTCATACGTGCGAGATACAGCGCGACGGCGAGCCACGGGACGGGCGCGAGCGGCACGAGCACGAGCAGCAGCTGCGAGGGAAGGTGCGTGAACACCATGGTGTTGAGCAGGCCGATGCGCTCCGCGAGCCAGCCCGCCGCGAGCAGCGACAGCCCGGACAGGACGCCGACCCAGAAGAAGATGCCGGCGAGCGTCGCGGGCTCGAACCCCCAGCGCAGGAAGAACCAGTACGCGACGATCGACTGCACGACGAACCCGCCGGCGAACGCGTCGAGCCCGAACAGTGCCGAGAGCTTCGCGACCATCCCGGTCGATCGATGGATCCCCAGGAATCGCCGCTCCCCCTCGACCTTGGCCAGCTCGACGCGGTCGCTCAGGGTCACGAAGATCGCGAAGTTCACGAGCCCGACGAGCGCGTAGAGCACGAACAGCGGCCGATACACGTCGGCTCCATGAAGGCCCTGAGCGGCGAAGAACCCCACGGACGCGGCCGCGAGCGACCCGAGCGCGCCCGCGAAGTTCGCGGCCATGTTGTAGATCGAGAACAGCCACGTGCGTCGCTCGTTCGGCGCCGTCTGCGGCAGGATCGCCTGCTCCACGGTCTGGAAAACGCCGACCTCGGAGCTCGTCGCGCTGATCGTGCCGGTGAACGCACCGAGGACCAGGACCCAGAACTCGCTCGTGACCGCGAACAGGATCCCGCCGACCGCCATGAGGATCGCCATCGTCGCGACGGTCTTCCGGCGGCCATACCGGTCCGCGATGAGCGACCAGAAGACGGTCATGAGCGCCGAGCCGCCGATCGCCGCGGTGAAGGTCAGGCCGACCTGGATCGGCGTCATCCCCAGCTGGTCGAGGTACAGGCCGAGCACGACCGCGAGATAGCCGTAGGCGAACGTGCGCAGCACGCGGGTCAGCAGCAGCTTCTTCCCGTCGGGCGAGAGCCAGGCGAGGAGCGACAAAGGGTCCGCTACCTCGGCGGGATCACGAGCCCGCGGCTGCCGAGACCAGGACCTTCTGCGGCGAAAACGCGTCGTCGGCGTAGAGGTCCCACGGCAGACGACGGTATTCGTTCTCGCAGGGATTCCCCGCCGCGATCCAGTACTCGCCCGTCGTGAGGTCGACGATGCTGGACGCGATCGTCTGGTTCAGATCGGTGCCCTGCGAACGCGCATCGCCGTGCTTGCAGACCGAGTTCGGATGGCCGAAGTGGTCGCGTAACGCGCCGCCGATCGCGTCCCGCACGGCCGTCGAGGAGCCTGAGCCGTTGGCGGCGCGCAAGCCCTCGGTGAGGCGGGGGAGCCGCCAGAGCGAGTTCACCGAGAAGGGTCGGTACGTCTTCGCGATCTGCTCGGGCACGAACGCGATGAAATGGTTCGTGTGCACCAGCAGCCCGTCGGTCGGGTACATCCAGCCGTGCCGGTCCGGCGTCGTCTCGAGGTCGATCGCGAAGCCGTCACGGTGGGTGATGAGCAGATTCGTGCAGAGCGACTGGCGCGACTCGAAGACCGCGCGCAGCGCCGACTGCATCTCCGGAGCCTCGAGGATCTTGCGGCGGATGATCGGCTGCGGAACGCCGATGCCCTTGCCCCACCGCGTCCCGAGGCCGTTCGCGTTGAGCGCGATGCCGGCGGAGTTCGCACCGTGCCGGCCGACCTGGCCCGCCTCGGTCTGCATGATGATCGTCGGCTTCTCCGGCTGGGTGATGCGCAGGAGGATGACCGTGCCCGACGTCTCGCACCGCCAGTCCCAGTTCTGCCCGCAGTACACGTGGCCGTCGCCCGACGCCTCGGGCAGGATCGCGTACGAAGAGCAGCCCTCCTCCGCCTCGTCCGCGAACGGGTTGTGGGTCGAGAGCTCGCCGCGTGCGTTGAGTGCCAGAACGTCCTCGAACTCGACCGCGGCGCCTTCGGCGATGCCCCGGATCTCGTCGCTGATTCCGGGGAGGTAGCTCTCGATCGGCCCCACCCACCGCGGGGCGTTGCGCCGGATCTCCGCCCACTCGAGCCCGGTGATGCGCTTGAACGATTGCTGGTAATAGCCGATCGAGTCGCGGATCTGGCTCCTGGCGGCTTCGCCATGCTGGCGGCCGAGCTCGCGTCGGCTGCCGCTGATCTCGATCGTGGGCAGGCTCGGTGTCGCCATATCGGTACCCCCTTGCGTCGCGGCCGCAGCGCATACTACGATGCTGCGCCGATGCCTGCAATCAGCGCTACCGCCACGCGCGCGACCCGAGCCGCCCGGCCGGAGCCCCCGGAGCGCCGCGAGCGAGGGCCGGCCCGCGCACGGTCCGCTCCGCATCTCGATGAGCGCATCGCCGCCCGCTGGGAGCACCTGCCGCCGGCCGAGCAGCGGGTCGTCGACTTCATTCGCGAGCATCGTGAGGAGATCGTCTTCCTGTCCGCGGCCGAGATCGCACGCGATCTCGCGACGAGCGACGCCACCGTGATCCGCGCCGCGCAGTCGCTCGGCTACGCCGGGCTGCCCGAGCTGAAGAACGAGCTCCAGGGCGCGCTGCGATCGCGGGCGACGCCCACGCTCCGGCTGGGCCGAAGCCTCGAGGAGCTCGGCGACGATCCGGGAGCGATCCTCGAGCACATCCTCGCGACCGAGCGCCAGCTGATCGAGGACGCGCGCGATACCGTGCGCCCCGCCGATTTCGCCCGCGCGCTGGCTCTGCTGGACGCGGCGGACCGGATCCTCGTTTTCGGCATCGGCCCGATGGGGTTCCTCGCGGGCTACTTCGCGCTCCGCCTGGGCCGGCTGCGCCGCGACGCGCGACCGCTGACCGGCCGCGGACCGGCGCTCGCGGACGCGCTTCTCGGCATGCGCAAGGGCGACGTACTGGTCGCGATCACCTTCGAACGCTCGAACGCCGAGACCGAGGCCGTCCTCCGGCGGGCCGATGCGCTGCGGCTCCCGGTGATCCTGTTGACGGACAATCTCGCTCTCGCGCTCAGCGGACGCTTCACCGTCTCGCTCTCGGCTCGCCGCGCCGGGACCGGGATGTGGCACCAATCGGCGATCACGGTGGTGCTCCTGGACGCGCTCCTTCTCGGGCTCGCGGCCCGCGACCGCGCGGCCGCCCTCGCCGCCGCGGAGGAGCTGCAGGACCTGCGCGACGGGATCGCGGCCACGGGATAGGAGGGAAGGCGATGACGGCGTTGACCAAGACGCGCGAGACGACGACGGAGGAGATCCTCGCCCTGCGCGAGCGGTACGTCCCGCGCGCGCTGCACGCGGCGACCGCGGTCGTGGCCGATCGCGCCGACGGAGAGACGATCACCGATCCCGAGGGCCGCGAGTACATCGACTTCGTCTCCGGGATCGGCGCGCTCAACCTCGGCCACCAGCATCCGGACCTGCTCGCGGCGGCGCGCGCGCAGCTCGCGCGTTATACGCACGTCGGCGCCCAGGTCGTGACGTACGAGCCGTACGTGCGGCTGGCCCAGGAGCTCGACCGCATCTATCCGCGCGCCGGCGCCGAGCTCGCGACGAAGTCGGTCTTCATGAACAGCGGGGCCGAGGCCGTCGAGAACGCGATGAAGATCGCGCGCGTCGCCACGGGGCGGGAGTGGATCGTCGCGTTCCAGAACTCGTTCCACGGCCGCACCTACGCCGCGATGACCGCGACCGGGAAGACCAAGAATTCGCGGTTCCCGTTCATGCGATCGGTGAGCGCGAACGTCGTCCACGTGCCGTATCCATATCCATATCGGCCGTTGGTCGACGGATCGGACGACGCGCTGGCGGAGCTCCACGCGCGGCTCCTCGAGCAGGTGCTCGACACGAACCTCGCGCCGGAGCACGTCGCCGCGGTCATGATCGAGCCGGTGCAGGGCGAGGGTGGCTTCATCGTGCCGCCCGGGTCCTTCATCCCGCGCGTGGCCGAGATCTGCCGGCGGCACGGGATCCTCCTTGTTGCGGACGAGGTCCAGACCGGCTTCGGCCGGACCGGGAGGATGTTCGGGATCGAGCATTCCGCGGTCACACCCGATCTGCTCGTGACGTCGAAGTCGCTCGGCGGCGGCTTTCCGATCGGCGCCGTGACCGGGCGCGCCGAGCTGCTCGACGCGCTGCGGCCCGGCGAGCTCGGCGCGACGTTCGGCGGGCATCCGGTCGCGTGCGCGACGGCGCTCGCGACGATCGCGGTCATCGAGCGCGACGGCCTACTCGCGCGCGCCAGGTCCATCGGCGAGACGATCCGCCGGCGCTTCACCGCGATGGCCGAACGCCACACGAGCATCGGCGACGTGCGCGGCGTCGGCGCGATGCAGGCGATCGAGCTCGTCTCCGACCGGCGTGCGAAGACGCCCGCGCCCAAGCTCGTGGACGCGGCGACCAAGGCCGCCGAGCAGCGGGGCCTGCTCGTCCTGCGAGCGGGCCTGTACGGCAACGTGCTGCGTACCCTCGTGCCGCTCACCATCACGGACGAGCGGCTCGCGGCCGGGCTCGACATCCTCGACGACGCGCTGGGAGGTGGGGCATGAGCGGCATGAGCGGTCTTGGCGCGCTGCGGCGACGTGAGTTCCTACGGCGGAGCGCGCTCGCGGCGGCGAGCGCGGCGATCTTCGCCTGCGCGCCCTCGACGGGTGGCGCGGTCGCACGGCCGAGCGCGACGCCGCGGCGGGGCGGCACCATCAGCTGGGGCCAGTGGGACAAGATCGACGTCATCGACCCCGCCCTCACGACCGGCGCCGCGGCGGGCGAGATCGCGCAGAACATCCTCGACACGCTGATCACGATGGACTCGGATCAGAAGTTCCATCCGGCGCTCGCCTCGAAGTGGACGATCGAGGACTCCTCGAAGAGATTCACCTTCACGCTGCGCGACGGCGTGAAGTTCCACGACGGCAGCGCGCTCACCTCGGCGGCCGTGAAGGGCTCGTTCGACCGGATACTCGACCCGAAGACGAAGGCCGGGGCGGTCGTGTCCCTGGTCGGACCGATCGACAAGATCACGACGCCCGACGATGCCACCGTGGTCTTTACCTTCAAGCAGCCGTATCCCGCGTTCATGCTGCAGATCTGGCGGTACTTCTTCGGGGTCCTGTCGCCGAAGTACCTCGCCACGTTGAAGCCGGGCGACGTCGCGAACGAGCCGGTGGGCTCGGGCCCGTTCAAGTTCGCCGGCCGCTCCGCGGACGGTGTCGTGACGATCGAGGCGTTCCCCGACTACAACTGGGGCGCCGAGCTGTTCAAG
>DASWCU010000093.1:0-42547 GCA_036389935.1 Candidatus Limnocylindria bacterium | reverse complement strand
TGGTCAGATTCGTCCTTCGCCGGCTGCTCCAGGCGATCCCGACGCTGTTCGGGATCCTGCTCATCACATTCCTGATCACGCGGCTGTCGCCGGCAGACCCGGTGAAGCTCATGGTCGCGGGCAACTTCGACATCACGGCCGAGGACCGCGCGTCGCTCGCGCACGGGCTCGGGCTCGATCGGCCGCTGCCGGTCCAGTTCGTGAACTACGTGACCGACGTGGCCCAGCTGAAGTTCGGGAACTCCTTCTACTACCACCGGCCGGTGCTCGACATGATCGTGGAACGCATCCCGAACAGTCTCCAGCTCAGCATCCTCTCGCTGCTCCTGGCGCTCGTGATCGGCGTCCCACTGGGGGTGATCGCGGCCTACCGCCGCGGCCAGCCGGCCGACCACGCGATCCGGATCTTCTCCGTCGCCGGCCACGCGATCCCGGAGTTCTGGTTCGGTCTGCTTTTCGTCACGATCCTCGGGGTCCAGCTGCGGTGGTTCCCGATCGGCAGCATGAACGCCATCGGGCGGGACGGTGACGTGCTCGATCGGGTCTGGCACCTCTTCGGGCCCGTGCTGGCGCTCGCCATCGGGCTCATTGCGACGTACCCGCGCTATCTGCGCACGCAGGTCCTGGAGATCGTCAACCAGGATTACGTGCGGACCGCGTACGCGAAGGGCCTCGGTGAGAACCTGGTCCGCTACCGGCACGTCGTGCGCAACGCGCTCATCCCGGTGATCACGCTCTTCGGCGGCCTCCTGGCGATCGTGCTGAGCGGTTCGCTCGTCATCGAGCGCGTGTTCAACTGGCCGGGACTCGGCCGGCTGCTCTTCGAGGCCGTCGTGAACAAGGACTACCCGCTCGTCCAGGCGTCCGTGGTGATCGGATCCGTGCTCCTGCTCGCGTCCTACATCCTGCGCGACATCGTCTACGCGCTCGTGGACCCGCGGATCAAGGTCAGCTAGTGACCACCGCCGAGCTCTCCGCGGCGGCCGCGTCAGCCGTCGCGGCGCGCCCTTCGTCGGCCGGCTTCTGGTCCGACGCCGCCTACCGCGTGCGCCACGACCCGACCACGCTCGTCGCCCTCGGCGTCCTCGGCCTCATCGCGCTCGTCGCGGTGCTCGGCGATGTGCTCGCGGACAACGTGTTCCACCGTTCGCTGAGCCAGCAATCGCTCCTCGACAACTACTCCGCGCCGTCGCTCGACGAGTCGGCGCTCTGGCTCGGCACGGACGACCTCGGCCGCAGCCAGATCGTCCGGCTCATCTATGGCGGCCGGGTCTCGCTCGCCATCGGGACGTTCGGCGCGCTGACGTCGATGCTCATCGGCCTTTCCCTTGGCATCTCCTCAGGATACTTCCGCGGCTGGTGGGATGACCTCGTGCAGTGGCTCGTTCAGACGATCGTGAACATTCCGCGCCTCTACCTCCTGCTCATCATCGCCGCCCTGTGGCGGCTGAACCCGATCACCCTGACCGTGCTCCTCGGGACGCTCGGCTGGGTGGGCATCTGCCTGCAGGCGCGCGGTCTCACGTTCGCCCTGCGGGAGCGCGAGTTCACGTTCGCGGCGCGATCGATCGGCGCGTCGCCGGTCCGGATCATGGTCCAGCACATCCTGCCGAACGTGCTGCCGCTCATGATCGTCATCGGCATGATCGACGTCGGCGCGCTCATCCTCACGGAGTCGGCGCTCTCGTACCTCGGATACGGCATTCAGCCGCCGACGCCCTCGTGGGGCAACATGCTGACGAACGCCACGCAGTTCACCACGAAGGGCCCGTGGCTCATCTACGCGCCTGGGGCGATGATCTTCGTGACCGTGCTCTGCCTGTACCTCGTCGGCGACGGGCTGCGCGACGCGCTCGACCCGCGGCTTCGCGGGCAGAAATAGCCCGACGCGACTCTAGGACGCGGCCGTGGCCGGCTGCCGCGCCGGGCGCAGCACCTCGCTCACGATCGCGAGCGCCGCATCGACGTCCGAGCGGGTCACGCCGGAGTGGGTGACCATCCGGAGGCGTGGCGAGTTCCCGAGGTAGCGCGACACGCGCAGGCCGCGCTCGGCGCAGGCGGTTTGGAGATCGCCGGCATCCATCATCCCGTGGTCGACCTCGAAGCTGACGATGTTGGTGACGACCTTCTCGGCCGCGATCCGGATGCCGGGGATGCCGGCGAGCCCGTCCGCGAGCGCACGCGCGTTCACGTGATCCTCCACCAGCCGGTCGCGCATCGTGTCAAGCGCCACGAGCGCGGCCGCGGCGATCACGCCGGCCTGACGCATCGCTCCGCCGAGCAGCTTGCGGACTTTTCGCGCGCGGGCGACCGTCTCGCGCGAGCCGCACAGGATCGACCCCACCGGTGCCGAAAGCCCCTTCGAGAAACAGAACTGCACGGTGTCGGCCGGCGCCGCCAGATCACGCACGTCGCAGCCGAGCGCCGCCGCGGCGTTGAAGATGCGCGCTCCGTCCAGGTGCACCTTCGCACCATGTCGGTGCGCCAGGTCAGCGACCGCCCGGGTCCCTTCAGGGGTGATCACCGCGCCGCCGCAGTTGTTGTGCGAGTTCTCGAGGCACACGAGCGCAGTGTGCGGGAACGAGCCGGCCGTGGGTCGGATCGTCGACTCGATGTCCTCGAGCGCCGGCAGCCCGTCGCGATTCGGCACGGTCCGGCCATGCAGGCCACCGACCACGGTGAAGGCGCCCATCTCGTTCTGGTAGATGTGCGCGAGGTCGCCGACGATGACCTCGTCGCCACGCTGCGCCTGCGAGAGGACCCCGCACAGATTCCCGAGCATCCCGCTCGCGACGTAGAGCGCGGCCTCCTTGCCGAGGATGTCGGCCGATCGCTCTTCGAGCCGGTTCACCGTCGGGTCCTCACCGTACTGGTCGTCGCCGAGCTCGGCCTCGGCCATCGCGCGGCGCATGGCCGGCGTCGGTAGGGTGAAGGTGTCGCTCCTGAACTCGAGGATCCTCATCTGATGCCCCCCTCAAGGAACGGTCCGGCGACGGCGACGAGCAGCGGAGCCGCGACGATGGCCGGCAGGTAGTCGGCCACCTGGACGTCGCGGATACGCAACAGTTTCAGCCCCACGCCGATGATGAGCAACCCGCCCACCGCGCTCATCTCACGGAGCTCGGCCTCCGAGAGCAGGCCGCTGAACAGCGACGCGCCGGCCGCGAGGCCACCCTGGTAGACGAGGATCACGATGAGCGAGAGCAGCACGCCCCAGCCGAGCGTCGCCGCGAACGCGATCGCCGCGATCCCGTCGAGCACGCTCTTGATCGCGAGGAGCGAGGCGTCCCCCGAGAGGCCGTTGCGGATCGCGCCCAGGAAGGTCAGCGGACCGACGCAGAAGACGATGCTCGACGTGACGAACGCTTCGGCGACGGTGCTCTCACGCCCCCCGGCGAACGAGCGCTGGAGCCGGTCGCCCAGCGCGTTGAGCCTGCGTTCGATGCCGACGATGGATCCGACCACGCCGCCGAGCGTGATCGCGCCGAGGAGATACAGCGGATTCGCCGTGTCGATGGCGAGCTTCGCACCGAACGCGAGCACGAAGAGCCCGACGCCCGCGACGACGTTCTCCCGCAAGCGAAGTGGCAGCCGATCGCCGAGGAACGTTCCGACGAGCGAACCGGCGAGCACCGTGACCAGATTCAAGAACGTCCCGGTGAAGAACATCGGCTGGCTAGTATGCGAGGCGATGGGTATTTCCCCGTCGGAACGGCTGCGGTTCTGGGCGCACGAGCTCGGCGGGATGGCGAAGACCGGATTGCTGTACGCGGACGACGATCCATATGACCACGATCGCTTCGACCGCGTCCTCGCGATCGCGGAAGGTATCGCCGAGCTCACGATCGACGCGGAGTTCCGACCGGACCGCCCGTACCTCCGTGACGTCGGGATCGTCAGCCCGAAGACGGGTTGCAGCTGCGCCGCGTTCGACGCGGCCGGACGCGTCGTCCTGATCAGGCGCGCCGACAACGGCCGCTGGGCGCTGCCCGGCGGCTACGCCGAGATCGGCTCCTCGCCGTCGGAGAACGCCCTTCGCGAGTTCCGCGAGGAGACCGGGTACGAGGCGGAGGTCGAGGCGCTCATCGGGGTCTACGACAATGCGCGGTTCGGCAGCCTCTCCGCGTACCAGTTCTACATCTGTCTCTTCCGAGCGCGGCTCACCGGCGGCGACCCGGCTCCCTCGCGCGAGACGCTCGAGGTCCGGCTCGTCGATCCGGACGATCCGCCCGCCGATATGAGCGAGCTGCAACGCATGATGCTGAGCGACGCGGCCGGCCGGCGTGGTGCCGCCATGTTCCAGTGAGAGCGCGAGCGTGTCGGAGAGTGGACGGGTGACCACGATCGCGGTCTTCGGGAGCTTCGCCGCGGTCCCCTCCGCCGATGCGCTGCGCGCGGCACTCCCGGACGACCGGGTCGTCTCCGTCCAGAACAACGACGCATCGGCGGCGGCCGAGGCGGAGTGCGCGCTCGGCACGGGAGATCCCGACCGGATCCGCGCGATCCTCGCCTCCGCGCCCAAGCTCCGCTGGATGCATTCCGCATCCGCGGGTGTAGATGGCCTGTTGATCCCGGAGCTGCTCGCGCGCGAGGACATCCTCTTCACGAACAACACGGGCACCTACGACGTCCCGATCGCCGAACACGCCCTCGCGATGATCTTCGCGGCCGCGAAGGAGGTCCCCCAGCACGTCGCCGCGCAGCGCCGGCACGAATGGCGGCGGCGCGTGCGCCACGCGGAGCTGCGCGACGCGACGCTCGTCATCCTCGGCCTTGGGAGCATCGGCGGCGAGCTCGCCCGGCTGGCCAGCGGCGTCGGGATGCGCGTCACCGGCGTGCGGCGCGACGCATCCCGCCCCGTCCCGGGCGTCGAGCGCGTCGTGCCGCCGGAGCGGTTCGCGGCCGTCGCGCCGGAGGCCGATCACCTCGCGGTCACCGCCGCGCTCACGCCGCTGACGAGAGGCATGGTCTCGGCGGCGATCATCGCTTCGCTGAAGCCGACGGCCTGGGTCATCAACGTCGCCCGCGGCGCCATCGTGGACGAGGCCGCGCTCCTCGATGCCCTCCGCGAGCGGCGCATCGGCGGCGCCGCGCTGGACGTCTTCGAGACCGAACCGCTCCCGGCGGCGAGCCCGTTGTGGGAGCTCGACAACGTCATCCTGACACCCCACACGTCGCACTCCTCGCCGCGACTCCAGGAGCGCAGCCTCACGCTCGCCCTCGAGAACATCCGACGATTCAAGGCCGGTGAGCCGTTGCTCAACGTCGTCGACCGCGTGGCCGGGTATTGAGGCTGTCGAAGCGCGCGCTCGCCGCGCGCACCGAGGGCTTCACCGAATCGGTCATCCGGGAGATGACCCGGCTCAACGCGATGCACGGCGGGATCAATCTCGCGCAGGGCTTTCCCGACTTCCCGGCGCCCGCTGCCGTGAAGCAGGCCGCGAAGGACGCGATCGACGCGGACATGAACCAGTACGCCATCACCTGGGGTGCGCCCAGCCTCCGACGCGCGCTCGCCCGCGATTACGGCGAGCGGTACGGGATGCCGGTGGATCCGGAGACCATGCTGACGGTAACCTGCGGCTCGACCGAGGCGATGGTCTCGACGCTCCTCGCGATCGTCGATCCCGGGGACGAGGTCATCGTGCTCGAGCCGTTCTACGAGAATTACGGACCCGACGCGGCGATCTGCGGCGCCAGGCCGGTCCACGTGGCGCTTCGCCGGCCGGCCGACAGCTTCGACCCGGACGAGTTGGCTCGCGCGTTCTCACCGCGGACGAAGGCGATCATCATCAACAGCCCGAACAACCCGACCGGCCGGGTCTTCACGCGCGACGAGCTCGAGCTCGTCGCGTCGCTCTGCCGAGAGCACGATGCGATCGCGGTCACCGACGAGATCTACGAGCACATCCGCTACAGCGGCGAGCACATTCCGATGGCCACGATCGACGGAATGGCCGAGCGGACCGTGACGATCTCGGGGGCGAGCAAGACGTTCTCGGTGACCGGCTGGCGCGTCGGGTGGATCGTCGCACCGCCGGGTCTCACGAGCGGCATCCGCAAGGTGCACGACTTCGTGACCGTCGGCGCACCGGCACCGCTGCAGGAGGCCATCGCCGTCGCGCTCGAGCTCGGCGAGCCCTACTACCGCGAGCTTGCCGCGGCCTATCGCGTTCGGCGCGATCTCCTGTTCGCGTCGCTCGACCGAGCGGGCTTCGATCCGCGGCTGCCCGAGGGCGCGTACTACATCCTCTGCGACATCTCGGGCTTCGGCCTGGGCGACGACGTGGACTTCGCGCGCCGGCTCGTCGCCGAGGTCGGCGTCGCGGCGGTGCCGGGGTCCTCGTTCTTCTCGCGGCCGGAGCTCGGGCGCGATCTCATCCGCTTCACCTTCTGCAAGAGCGAGGGCGTCCTGCGTGAGGCCGGCGAGCGGCTGCTCCGGGCGCGCGAGGTCCTGAGCGCCTAGTTCGGACGGTTCGCGTCGAACGGGGTCGCGCGACGCGTGGCGAGCATGACCGCGAAGCCGTCCGGCTCGATGTTCACGGTCGCCGGCGTCGACGTCGTGCTCGCGAGCCTGGCCGCCGCGCCGTCGGCCTCCTGGGCGCGGCCGAGGGCACGCAGCGCGAGCGGATAGCTCGTGCGAACGGTGAACACGCCGTTCACCGAGCCGAGGGCCATGCCGCGGTCGAACGCCGCGACGGCCTCGGCGAACCAGCCGTCCTGGTACGAGGCCTCCGCGTACGCGAGCCACGCGGCTGAAGTGTCCTGCTTGAAGGCGTCGGCCTTCGTCCGGGCGTAGAAGCGATCGCGCATGACGCTCTCGCTCCATTCCGGGCCGACGACGTCGCGCAGCCGCTGCTCGTCGGCCGGTGCGTAGATCACCATCCACCGGTAGCTGAACGGCTGCCAGTTCGCCTCGAACCACTCGTACGACAGCGGCACGCCCGCGCCGAGCATCGAGTCGTTCACGTAGAAGACGCCGCTCGCGTCGTCATACGCGCGGACCGTCCGCCAATGCGCGATGCGCGACACCGAGGGATCCTGCATCCATTGCGTGACCATCGGGGCGAAGCCGTTCGCAACGAGCCGCTTGACCAGCTCGACCGTCCCGTTCATGCGGGCGATCGAATGCAGGCCGTACAGCCCGTTCACCCACGGATCGACCCCTCCGGGGCCCATGCCGCGGCGCACGTCGGCGCCGCGCAGGGCAAGTCGCGCGGTTTCCTGGTCCGCGTCGACCCCAAGGGTCGAGAGTGCCATGACGACGGCAGCCGGTCCGCAGTTGTTCAGCGACTGCCAGATGTGTCGCATCGGGCCGACGTCGGCGCGTGCCGGAAGCGCCGGGGCGCCGCCCTCGTCGGCCCCGGCCACGCCGGGCAGAGCGACCAGGACCATGCCGGCGATGACCGCCCCCACCATCAGCGCGCGCATCGACACACATGGTACGCGGCGCGTGCGTAAGATGGCTCCGGTGAGACGGGACGTCCTTTCCTCACGCCGGCTCGAGGATCATCCGGCGTGGTCGGCGGCCCTCCAGCGGGGACCCCTCGTCTCACGGATGATCCTTCCCGTCGTGGTGTCCGGCGAGGTCGAGGACCGCCAGCGGGTCGAGGGCGCCGCCGGCCTCGAGCGCGTCTCGCTCACCGAGCTGGTGCGCGACGCGCGGTCGGCGTCCCAGGCGGGATTCGCGGGGCTGCTGATCTTTGGCGCGAGCGGGCGGCAGGACGCTCACGCCATGATCGCGAGCCAGCGTGATCACATCGTGTCGCGCGCGATCCGTGCCGTGAAGGACGCCGTGCCCGACCTGGCCGTCGCGACGGACGTGTGCGTCTGCGCATACACCGACCACGGCCAATGCGTCCTGTTCAGCGGCGGGGGCGCGGACGTGAACGGTACCCTCGCGCGGCTCGGCGAGATCGCCGTGGCCCACGCCGAGGCGGGGGCGGACCTGCTCATTCCGTCGGGGATGCTCGACGGCAGCGTCGCGGCGGTGCGTGACGCGCTCGCGCCCTCCCACGACGACGTCGCGGTCGCCGCGATGGCGAAGCTCGAGAGCGCGTTCTATCCCATGCATCGCGTGCTCGTCGGTGCCGTGCCGATCCGCGACCGCGCGGTGCCGCTCCTCGCGGCCGATGATCCCCGCCCGTCTCGCGCCCGCGTGGTCCGTGACGTCGCGGCCGGCGCTGCCGCGGTGGTGGTGAAGCCGGGCACGCCGGCGCTCGACATCGTGGCGACGCTCGCCCAGATCGCCGACCGCCCGGTCATCTCGTTCCATACGGCGGACGAGCACGCCGCCTTCGTCGCGGCGGCCGAGACGATCGATGCGACGGCCGCCGAGCGCGAGACGCTGGCCGCGTCCCGCCGCGCCGGCGCGGACCTCGTGATCAGCTACGGCGCCTGGAGCACGGCCGACTGAACCCTCCGGTCCTCGGCGCGCTCGCGGGGACGATCGTCATCGTGATCGCCCTCCTCGCCGCCCCTCTGGCCGCGCCGCCGACCCGGCTCGCCGCGGCCCAGCCCGAACCTGAACGAGCGCGGCCCGTGGCCCGCGGCGAGCCGCGAGCCGCCGACGATCTCGGGGTTCCGCTCGCGACCCTCGCGCCGACGCCGAGCCCGTCGCCCACACCCGAGCCGACGCCCGAGCCGACCGCCCCGCCGCCCGATCCCACGGTCGGCCCGGCCACGCGGCCGCCGGCCGCGGTCGCCCCTGCCGCCCAGCCCCGCGTCGTCACTCCGGCGCCCGCGAGCGCGCCTCCCGCGGCGCCCGCCGCTTCGGCCTCCGCCGCTGAGCTGCGCATGCTCGCGCTGATGAACGACGCGCGGGCCCGAGCCGGCGTCGCCGCCCTGCTGCTCGACGCCGGCGTCTCGGCTGTCGCACGCTCGCACAGCGCGCTCGAGGCGAGCCTCGGTTACGTGTTCCACGATGGCGCCGACGGGACGGCGCGCGCGCGAGACGGCGCGGCGTGCGGCAGCGGTTGGTACGGCGAGAACACCGGCATGGTGTACGGCGGCAACGTGGACGCGCTGCACGCCGAGTTCATGGCCGAGCCGCTCATCGCCGGCGTGATCAATCACCACGCGAACATCGTCGATGCCTCGTTCCATCGGGTCGGCGTCGGCGCGGCGCAGAGCGGCGGCGCGCTGTACATGACCATGGTGTTCTGCCGCTGAAGCAGGCGGGTGTTAGCGTCCCCGCGATGCGGTACGAGCGCGTGATCCTGCCGAACGGCGTCCGAGTCCTGATCAGCGACATGCCCGAGGCGCGTTCGGTGTCGGTGGTCGTGTACGTCGGCGTCGGCTCGCGCGCTGAGACCAAGCGCAACGCCGGCACGAGCCACTTCCTCGAGCACATGGTGTTCAAGGGGACCGCCAATCGTCCGAGCGCTTCGGAGATCAGCCAGCAGATCGAAGGCGTCGGCGGCAGCGTGAACGCGTCGACCGACAAGGAGGCGACGGTGTTCTCCGCCTTCGTTCCCGCGCGCCACTACCTCCTCGCCCTCGACATCGTGGCGGACCTGATCCGCGCGCCTTTGCTGCGAGAAGCGGATGTGGAGTCCGAACGGAACGTGATCATCGAAGAGATACGCATGTACCGCGATCAGGCCCAGGACCGCGTGCACACGCTGATCGACGAGCTCCTCTATCGCGACCATCCCCTCGGCTGGGAGATCGCGGGCCGCGAGGCGGTCGTTCGCGGATTGACCGCGCCGGGGCTGCGTGACTTCATGGAGACGGCGTACGCACCGTCTCGGATCGTCGTCGGGCTCGCGGGCCATCTGGACACGCAGGAGGCGATGACGGCGGTCCATTCGCACTTCGCCGACATCGCGGAGCGGCCCGCGGTCCACCTCCGGCCGGTGCCGCGGCCCGGTCGGGTGCGGACCCGGACCCTCGCGAAGCGCGGCGAGCAAGCTCACCTGTGCATCGGGTGGCGCACCGTGCCGCAGCACCATCCGGACAAGTTCGTCGTCGACATGCTGAACGCCGTCCTCGGGGAGGGGATGTCGAGCCGGCTGTTCCTCGAGCTCCGCGAGAAACGGGCGCTCGCGTACGACGTGCACTCGTACGCCGCGAACTACTCGGATACCGGGCACCTCGTGATCTACGCCGGCGTGGCTCCCAGCCGCGCGAACGAGGCCGCCGACGCAGCCCTCGCGGAGGTCGCGCGGCTTCGCGACGAGCCGGTGCCCGAGGCCGAGCTCCTCCGGGTCCGCGACTTCGCGAAGGGCCGCATCGAGCTGCGCCTCGAGCACAGCCGCGGCGTGTCGAGCTGGCTCGCGGGACAGGAGCTCTTCCTCGATCGCATCCGCAGCGTCGAGGAGCTGTGCGCGATCATCGACGGCATCGGCGCCGACGAGATCCAGCGGGCCGCGCGCGAGTACCTCCGGCCGGAGCTCGCGTACCTCGCCGCCGTCGGTCAGCGTGCCGTCGTCAGCGGCCTCCACGCCCCGCTCGACGAGGCAGCGCCGGAGGCGACGGCGATGGAGGAAGCCTCGTGAGCGCTCGTGAGCGACGAGCTTGAGCGAGATGCCGGTGGAGCGCACGCTCATCGTGCTGAAGCCCGACGCGATCCAGCGCGCCATCGGCGCCGAGATCCTCGCCCGGTTCGAGCGGCGGGGCCTGCGGATCGTCGCGCTGCGGCTTCTCCTCCCGGATCGCGCGCTGGCGGAGCGTCACTACGCCGTGCACCAGGGAAAGTTCTTCCATGCCGACCTCGTCCGCACGATCACGGCCGCGCCGGTCATCGCGGCCGTGCTCGAAGGGCCGAACGCCATCGCCGTCGTGCGGGCGATGGTCGGGTCGACACGCCCACACGAGGCCGCGCCAGGGACGATCCGCGGCGACTACGCGCTCGTCGGTCTGCGCAACCTGGTCCACGCAAGCGACGCGGCCGAGACGGCCGCGGCCGAGATCGCCCTGTGGTTCCCGGACGGCGTAGTCGAATACCGGCGCGACCTGGAGAAGTGGATGAGCGACGAGGGCGCCCCCGCGTAGCGGCGTCGCTCGACCTCAGAGCGGTCGCAGCGCCTTCAGGAACTCGTCAGCGAACGCCGCGATCGGCGCGAGGAAGACGTCCGGCGCGATGCCCCCGATCGCCAGGACGGCGAAGATCGCCAAGCCGACGATCCCGGCAACGGGCCGGGGCTCGATACGCCAGCCCTCGCCCGATCCGCGGAACAGACCGATCCCCGCGCGGAGCTGCGCCACGAGCAGGAGCAGCGACGCGAGCACGAGGCACGAGCCCGCGAGGCCGGACAGCGCGTAGGCGATCAGGGCGACGAAGAAGTGGCCCGGGAAGGACACGAGCGGCGGCACACCGATCATCGCGAAGCCGCCCGCGATGAAGGCGGCCGCGGCGAGCGGTGCGTGCGCGACGGCGGGCCGGTCCGGCCCCGCGCGCCGTTCGAGGGCCCCGGCGGCGAGCAGCTGCTGCGTCGCGGCCGCTCCGGTCACCAGCGCGATCGCGACGCCGCCGATGATGCCCGGGCCGCTCAGGGTCGCGATGCCGACGAGGGAGGCGCCAAGGTTCGAGATGACCGCGTACACGACGAGCCGTCGAAGATCCGCGGCACCGGTCGCGAGGAGCGCCCCACCGACCGCCGAGGTGAGTCCGATCGCGAGGAGCAGGTCCTGGACCTTCGTGAGCTGGACGATCGCCGGGAGGAGTCCGCTCGCCTCGAGGATCTGCGCGAACGCGATGAAGGTCAGCGGCACGAGCACACCGAAATACAGCGCGAGCGCGGCGGCGGGCGCCTCGCCGGCGAGGAGCGCGGCGTGCGTGTGGAACGGGATCGCGGCCAGCAACAGGGCGAATGCGACGAACAGGAGCACCACCAGCAGGACCAGCGTCGTCGCCGGCTGGTCCTTCGGCAGGCCCGCCGCGATGCCGAGCGCGCCCAGGCCGAGGCACCCCCCGAGCACCACGAACGCGAAATGACGGAGCGCCGCCTCGACGCTGCGGTTGCGTCGCACTTGGAAGGTGAACGAGCCGACCGGCACCAGGAGGCCGAACACAAGGGGCGCGAAGGTCGCGAGCGGCATGCTGCTCATCAGCACCGCGAGGCCGACGGCCCCGACGAACAGCGCGGTCGGGAAGAAGTTGTAGGCCGGCTCGGCGATCCAGACGTCGACCACCAGGAGCAGCAGCGTCGCGAGCAGGACGAGCCCGCCGAGCCGCGCGAGCGGGGAGAGCCGCAGCACCACATCGAGCACGACGCCCGTCGTGTCGACCGGGGTGACCGCCACGAGCGCGAACGCGACGGCGATCGCGGCCACGCTGAGCGCCGCGACGGCGGCGACGCGCTTGCGGAGCGGGAACGCGACGCACGCCGCGATCGCGAGAATCAGGGCCGGCGTCGCGAGCGTCATCCTTCGATGACCGCTCGCTCGTTGACCACGAGGAACGCGCCGGCGAGCGCGATCACGACCTCGAGCCACGAGAGCATCAGCGTGATCGCGAGGCGCGCTTCCGCGGTCGGCCGTACCAGCAGCTGCACTCCCGTGACCATGACCAGGGCCGCGAGCGACGCGCGTGCCGCACGGCGCGCGGTGAGGAGGATCGCGACGCCGCTCGACAGCAGCCAGACGCCGGCGACCTGCGCGATCACGCCGCTGTCGTCGTCCCAGAGCGGGAGCGCGGCGGGCTCGCCCGAGAGGGTGCGGAAGGACGCGTACGCGATCGGGGTGACGATCGCCGCCACGATGGTCGCGAGCCAGGGCCGCCAGCCGGATTCCTCGCCGTACGCGGAATGGCGGGCCGCGACGTAGAGGACACCCGCGGCCGCGAGGCCGGCGCATCCGGTGAGCGCCAGCTGGGCGAGGGGCGTCGAGGACGAGGCGATCGCGTTCGCGACGACGGAAACGAGGAGGAAGGCCAGCGCCATGTAGCGAAGCTGGCGCGCGCTGTTGGCCATGAGCGTCGCGACCGCGATGAGGCCGAGGTACAGCATCGGGCTCAGCGCACCGACCAGACCAGAACGCCGACGATGAGGACGGTCGCGAGCCATACGCCGCCGCGTTGCTCGAACAGCGCGAAGGTCGCCGCGAGCCGCGAGGCGACCGTATCCAGCGTCGCGAACGCCGCGAGCCCCGCGGGCACCGGATCGGCGACCGCCACGATGCGCCGCAGACGCGCGACCAGCGGCGCCAGATCGGGAACGAATGGCCGCGTCGAACGCGCCGCCACGACCAGGAGCGCCGCGAGCGCGATAACGGCCGGCAGCGCCACCGACGCGGCGGCGAGCGAGGGTCCCAGCGGCCGGCCACCGGCGATCGTCACGCCCCGATCGATCGGGACGAGCAATGCGAGCGCGAGCAGTGCGCCGCTGCCGAGCGCGGCGACCACCGCGACCGCGTCGAGGACGAGGGATGGCGTCGTGAGCTCCAGCCTCCGTCCGACATGGACGAGCGTCAGCGCCCCGATCGCCGCGATGCCGGCGATGGCGAGGACCTGCGCGCCCGGATCGCCGGCCTCGAGCGCCCCGAGCGCGATGACGAACAGGCCGGCGACGAACGCGGTCGCCCCGGCGCTGACGACGAGGTACGTTCGTCTACGCGCGCGGACAGCGGCCTCGGCGAGCACCGTCGCCGCGTCGGTCGCGAGGATGATGAGCACCCCCGCGAGCGCGATCGGCGTCCCGAGGGCGAGCCCGATCCAGGCCGCGGCCAGCGTGACGTCGTAGCGCACGACCGGCCACTGGGCCGGGAGCGCGAGCGATACGGTCGCCGCGTAGAGCACGCTGACGAGGGCCGCGGCGAGCACGATGTGCGACCAGCGGAGCGCCGGATATGCGGCGAGCGCGACGAGGACGACGCCGACGATCACGATCATCCGGCGCGATGCGGACCGCCGGCGCGCCGTCGCGACGGCGAGGACCGCCAGGACCGCGATCGCCACGGCGGCCCGCCATTCGAGCGGAAGGTTCGGCAGGGGGATCGTCGTGACGTCGCCTCTCGTCACGCCGATGATCCGGAACAGCACGAGGGTCGCGGCGACGCCGGCCGGCATCGTCACGATGCCTCGGATCGGCTCGCCCACCGCGGTGGTCACGAGCGCACGCTCGAAACGCCACGGCACGAACGGGTAGAGCCCCGCGAACAGGGCCGCGCCGATCGACGCCGTCAGCAGCGTGCCGGGGCTGAGCGCGCCCGCGAACATCGCGTCGAACCGGAACGAGCCGCCGCCGTAGCGAGAGACGAGCAGCGCGGCGAGAACGAAGAACTGGATCCCCGCCGCGAAATACGCCGCGAGCCGGCTGGTCGCGGGCAGGGTCGCGACCGACAGCGCGGCGACGACGGTGAGCGGCGCCATCACGCCGAGGACGACGATGCAGGCGACGAGGTCCTCGGTCACCGCGAGCGCGATGAAGACGAGCCCGATCGCGAGGATCGCGCTCGGCAGCAGCGGATTACGCCGGCGCGCGCGCGCGGCGGCGATCAGACCCGCGACCGTGTAGGCGGTGCCGACCGCGACGCCGATCGCCGCGACGCCATCGAAGCGGTACGACGCTTGGATGGTCGGTCCACCGGCAGCCGACCACTCCCACAGGGCCTGGCCGGCCTCGCGGGCGGGGTCGATCGCGATCGCGGCGATCAACGGAACGATCACCGCGAGCGACCCGACGACGATGGCGAGGCGTGATGTGTTCCGACCCCCACGCTCACCGAATGTGGGACCGACGAACACGAGAAGCGCGACGATCGCAAGCGCCGTGGCTGAACCGATGAGCGGAACCTCAGCCGTCACGGTCACCTGCGCTAAGGTAGCCGATGTGGACCTGCGACTTCTGCCGCAGCAGCAGCTCAAGGTCACTCCGAAACAGATCGCCGCCAATTACATCCTTCAGCTGTCCTCCCTCGAGCTCCAGGACGTCATCAATCAGGAGCTCGATGAGAATCCGGCTCTCGATCTCGAGGAGACGCAGGTCTGCCCGCTGTGCGGGAATCCACTCAGCGGTCGGGTCTGCCTGACCTGCTTCGGCACCGGAAAACCGGGCAGCACCCAGCAGTACCAGGACACCGAGCCCCTCGAGGGCTCGAGCCTGATGCAGCGCGACGACGAGGACGACGAGTTCGATCCGATCGTCCGCGCGGAGGCCGAGCAGACGCTCGCGGAATACCTGTCCTGGAACGTGCGGGTCATGCTGCCGCAACGGTTGCTGACGGTCGCCGAGTACCTCATCGGGAATCTCGACGACAACGGGTATCTCGACAGCACCCTCGAGGACGCGGCGACGGCCTGCGGGGTCAGCGTCGCCGACGCCCAGCAGGCGCTCACCGCGATCCAGTCGATCGAGCCGTGGGGCCTCGGCGCGCGTGACCATCGCGAGTGCCTGCTCATCCAGATGGATCACCTCACCGAGGCGGGTGAGAACGTGCCCCAGCATGCGCGAGCGATCGTCGCCGATCACTTCCGCGAGCTCGGCGAGCACAAGTTCGGGGACATCGCGCAGGCGCTCCGGATCACACGCGACGACGTACAGGCCGCGTGGGACTACATCAAGGACAACCTGAATCCCTTCCCCGCCCAGGCGTTCGCGGCCGGTCCCGACGGCACGAGCATCGGCGGACGGCAGGTCGCGCTGCGGCCCGACGTGATCATCGTGAAGAACGAGCAGGACGACTTCGACGTCGAGGTCATCGAATCACGCCGCTTCTCCCTCCGCGTGAACCCCGTGTACCGGCAGCTCGTCGGCCAGATCCAGGCGGCCCGGAGCGGAAGGCTCGAGGCCCCGCAGATGGACGACCGCGAGAAACAGCACATCCGGGAATACGTCACGCGCGCGAAGTTCTTCATCGACAACATCAACCAGCGGCGGCAGACGATGGCCCGCATCACCCAGGTGATCGTCGAATGCCAGCGCGACTTCCTCGAGAAGGGTGTCCAGAGCCTGCGTTCGCTCACGCGCGCCGAGGTGGGGGAGCGGATCGGGATGCACGAGTCCACGGTCAGCCGCGCGACCGCGGGAAAGTATGTCCTTCTGCCGGCCGGTCAGGTCATCCCGTTCTCGATGTTCTTCACCGCGTCGCTCGGCACGAAGGACGTGATCAAGAACATCATCGACGTCGAGGATCGTGGCCATCCGTATTCGGATCAGGAGATCGTCGAGAAGCTCAGGGGCGACCACGGGATCATCCTCGCTCGGCGCACCGTCGCCAAATACCGGGAGGAGCTGCAGATCCTTCCAGCTCGGCTGCGCAAGCGGGTCTGAACGCCGCCCGCGACCCGGCGGTGTGGACGGGGGCTACGCGCGCCTTGGCGAGTTCGGCTTCGCGGGCGGAGGCCCCAGGGTGCTCTTGATCTCCTCGACCGCGCCGGCGTCCACGTGGTAGCCGAAAGAGGTACGCCGGACGCCCGGTAGATCACGGCCGCGGAGCGCGTCGCGGAGCGCGTGCTCGCGCCAGCCGATCTTCGTGGCAAGCTCGGTCGTGGTCAGCCAGTCACGGTCCGCGCCTTTCGCTTTCTCGCTGGCGTCGGCCTTGGGCTGCGACTTCGAGGCCTTCTGGGGCGGCATGCCTCAACGATAGCCGGACCGCGCACCCGCGCGATTTGCGCCCCGCCGCGGACCCGGCTAAACTCGCCTCCAGCGCTGCGGCCCCCTCCGTCGGGGCGGGCGCTCTCTTTTTGTACGCCTGCGGGAGGAAGAACCCCTTTGGAAGGCCTTGTGTGGGTCGTCCCGGTCTCCGGCCTCATCGCGCTCGCGGTCGCCGTCTACTTCGCGTACGACGTCCTGAGCTCACCCACGGGCACTCCTGAGATGCAGGAGGTCGCGGGGGCGATCTACGTGGCGGCCGTCGCCTTCATCAAGCGGCAGTACCGCACCATCGCGCTTCTGGCCATCGGCGGGATGGTCGTGATCATGGTCGTGATCTTCTTCTTCGAGAGCGCACCCGGCATCTCCGCCACCGAGCTCGCCATCCGGACCGGCGTCGCGTTCATCGTCGGGGCCACCGCCTCGATGCTCTCGGGGATCATCGGCATGTTCGTCGCGGTGAAGTCGAACCTCCGGACGGCGGCCGCGGCGCAGCACAGCGTCGGCGACGCGCTGCGGATCTCGCTCCGCGGCGGTGCGGTGTCAGGCATCCTCGTCGTGGCGCTGTCCCTGATCGGCGTGTTCGTGATGTTCATCGCCTACGGCGGGTTCCAGAACCCCGATCAGGCACCCTTCACCATCGTCGGCTTCGGCTTCGGGGCGTCGTTCGTCGCGCTCTTCGCGCAGCTCGGCGGTGGGATCTACACGAAGGCCGCCGACCTCGGCGCCGACCTCGTCGGCAAGATCGAAGCAGGGATCCCCGAGGACGATCCGCGCAACGCGGCGGTGATCGCGGACCTCGTCGGCGACAACGTCGGCGACTGCGCGGGCCGCGGCGCCGACCTCTTCGAGTCGACCGCCGCGGAGAACATCGGGGCGATGATCCTCGGCGTCGCCATCTTCGCGGTGACCCACAACCCCGCGTGGATCCTCTTCCCCCTCGTCGTGCGTGGGTTCGGCCTGATCGCCAGCGTCATCGGGATCTTCCTCGTGCGTGGCAGTGAGACGCGCAGCCCGATGACGTCGTTGAACGTCGGCTACTACATCACCGTCGTGCTCTCGATCGCGGGCATGTGGTTCGTGACGAACACGATGCTGAACGAGCAGGGCGCCGGCTACTGGTTCTTCTACGCCGGTGTCGTGGGCATCCTCACGAGCCTCGCGTTCGTCTTCATCACGCAGTACTACACGTCGGGCGCGTGGCGGCCGGTGAAGGAGATCGCGGAGGCGGCGAAGACCGGCCCCGCGACGACGATCATCTCGGGGACGGCGGTCGGCTTCGAGACGACGGCGTCTTCGGCCATCGCGATCTCCATCGCGCTGTTCCTGTCGCACTACTTCGGCGCGCAGTGGGGCGCGGCGACGAGCCTGCCGCACGGTGGCATCTACGGCACGGCCGTGGCCACGATGGGCATGCTGATGAGCGCCGCGTTCATCCTCGCGATGGACACGTTCGGCCCGATCACCGACAACGCCGGCGGCGTGGCGTCCATGGCCCGCGCCTCGGAGGAGACGCGCCTCCGGACCGACCGGCTCGATGCCGTCGGGAACACCACGAAGGCCCTGACGAAGGGCTACGCGGTCGGCTCGGCTGCGCTCGCGGCGTTCCTGCTCTTCAGCGCCTACCTCGACAAGGTCGCCCAGCTCACCGGCAAGCCGTTCGACAGCGTCGACCTCGCGAAGGTGAACGTCTTCCTGGGCGGGTTCATGGGCGCGATGCTCGTGTACCTCTTCTCGTCGCTCGCGATCCGGGCGGTCGGCCGCGCCGGCGCGGCCATCATCGAGGAGGTGCGCACCCAGTTCCGGGAGCACCCGGGCATCATGGCGGGCACCGAGCGGCCGGATTACGCGCGCGTGGTCGACATCACGACAGCTTCGGCGCTGCGCAACATGATCGCGCCAGGCCTCCTCGCCGTGGGAGCGCCGATCCTCGTCGGCATCCTGCTCAAGGCCGAGGCCGAAGCGGCGATGCTCATGGTCGGGACGATGGCCGGCGTCATCCTGGCGACCGTCCTGAACAACGGCGGCGGCGCGTGGGACAACGCCAAGAAATACATCGAGTCGGGCGAGCTGAAGGACGACGCGGGCCTCGTGATCGGCAAGGGGACCCCGGCGCATGCCGCGGCGGTCGTCGGCGATACCGTCGGGGATCCGTTCAAGGACACCGCCGGGCCGAGCCTCCACGTGCTCATCAAGCTGCTTTCGACGATCACGCTGGTGCTGGCCCCGCTCTTCATTTAGGCGTCGCGCGCCGGAATGGATTTGCGACCCTGGGAGGTCCCGAAGCGGATCCGACCCGATCGGGCTCGCCCGTGGCGAGCATCGACCTGAACAGCGATCTCGGTGAGGGAGCCGGCACCGAGGCCGCGATCATGCCGCTGATCACATCGGCGAACGTCGCGTGCGGTGCGCACGCCGGCGACGAGACGACGATGCACGATGCCATCGCGCTCGCCCGGCACCATGGCGTCGCGGTCGGCGCGCATCCCGGGTACCGGGACCCGGCGAGCTTCGGGCGCCGGGCCCTCGACATCGCGCCCGACGAGCTGCTGCGCGATCTGCGTGCGCAGATCGAGACCCTGCGGCGCGTTGCGGACCGGCTGTCCATGCCCGTCGTCCACGTGAAGGCCCATGGCGCCCTGTACAACCGCGGCGAGCACGACGGCGCGGTCGGCGCCGTGATCGCCCGAGCGGTCCGCGAGACCGACGCCTCCCTCGTCGTCTTCGCCCCTCCGGGCTCGGCGATGGAGCGCGCCGCGCGCGACAGCGGTCTCGGTGTGGCCCGCGAGGGCTTCATCGACCGTGCCTACGAGCCGGACGGAACGCTCCGTTCGCGCAGCCTGGCGGGGGCCCTGCTCACGGACCCGGCCGCGGCGGCGGCGCAGGCGCTCTCGTTCGTCCGTGACGGTGGCGTGCGCGTCGGCGACGGCACGTTCCTTCCCCTCGCGGTCGAGACGCTCTGCGTGCATGGCGATACCCCGGGGGCCCCGGAGATCCTCCGCGCCGCGCGCGCCGCGCTCGAGACGGCCGGAGTGGTCATCCGCCGCGCGGCATGAGGATCAGCCCGTTCGGTGATCGGGCCTATCTCCTCGAGCTGGAGCAGCGGATCGATCCCGCGATCGTCATCGCGGCGCGCGCGCTCGCCCACGCGTGGGAAGCGCGCGGGCTCGGCAGGGCCATCCCGGCGTACGCCTCGGTCGTGCTCGGCTTCGACCCGGATCGCACCTCGCCGGCGGAGGCGCTGGCGGCGGCACGTGACCTCGGCGAACGGCCACCGCCGCCCGACCGGGCCACGCCGGCGCGGCTCATCGAGATCCCGACCATCTACGACGGGGCCGATCTCGCCGACGTCGCCGAGCGATCGGCAATGCGCGTGGGCGAGCTCGTCGCCCTGCACACCGGTCGGCAGTACGACGTCTTCTTCATCGGCTTCATGCCCGGATTCGCCTATTGCGGGCGACTCGACCCGAGGATCGTGGCCCCTCGGCTGGCCGCACCGCGAGCGCGTGTACCCGCAGGCTCGGTCGCCGTCGCGGACGGCCAGACCGCGGTATACCCATTCGCTTCCCCCGGGGGCTGGCGGCTCCTCGGCCGCACAGAGGTCGCGATGTTCGATCTCGCGGCCGATCCACCCTCGCGACTCCAGGCCGGAGATCGCGTGCGATTCGTCGCCCGGTGATCCGGGTCACCCTCGCGGGCCTGCGGTCGACGGTGCAGGATCGCGGGAGGCCAGGCTTCGAGCGGCTCGGCATCCCGCCGGCCGGACCGGCCGATCCGCAGGCCTCCGCCACCGCGCTTCGCCTCGCGGGCTGCGCCGAGGACGACGCGCTGATCGAGATCGTCGGCCTGCCGTTCGCGTTCCGCTGCGACGACCGTCGGATCGTCGCGGTCACCGGTCGCGACGCGCGACTGCGGACCCGGGCGGGTTCGTTCGAGTGGTCGAGCGTCCTCGTTCGAGCGGGCGAGGAGGTCGTCGTCGAGGGCACGGCGCGCACGCGATACGCCTACGTCGCGATCAACGGCGCCATCGACCTTCCGCCGGTCCTCTCGTCCCGCGCGACCTATGCGCCGGCCGCGATCGGTCCGTGGCCGCGGCCGCTCGTGGCCGGCGACGCGTTCCCGCTCGGCCCATCGCGTGCGGGCGATGAGCTCGCGGGGCGCGGCGCGGCGCCCATCGCGTACGAGGGACCGATCCGTGCGATCGCCGGTCCGCATGACGACCGGTTCGCTCCCGAGACGGTCGAGCGGTTCTTCAGCAGCGAGTTCACGGTGGCCTCCGAAAGCGACCGGATGGGCGTCCGGCTGAGTGGCGCCCCGATCGTCCCGCACGCCGGAGAGCTCCTGACCTGTGGTGCGATCGCCGGTGCGGTCCAGGTCCCGGCGGGGGGCGGCCCGATCGCGCTCCTGGCCGATCACCAGACCACCGGTGGGTATCCGGTCGTCGCCACGATCGTCAGCGCCGATGTGGGACGGATCGCTCAGGCCGCCGTGGGAGAGCGCGTCCGATTCACGCGCGTGACGGAGGAGGCCGCCAGCCGTTCTCAATGAGTCGTGGAGGTCGATCCGCGTCTTGTCGCGCTCGGCCTGGCCCCGCCCCCGAGCAGGCCGGCTCAGCCGGCCGAACCCCCGAAAACGGCCCCCGCGGCCCCCGCGGCGCCGCCGGGGCTTTCCGCGCCCGCCGCCGCGGCTCCATCGACGCCCGCCCCGCAGCCGACGACGGTCGCGCGACCGCCTGCCATGCCCGGCCAGGAACGTGCGGCGGGGCCCGTTCGGGAGCCGGTCGCGGCTCCGGCCGCTCCTCGGCCGGCACCGCAGGCGCCCGAACGGGCGGCCACCAGCACGCCGGTCGCCCCGGCGCCGCGTCCTGCCGCGGTGGCCCCAGCGGCGCCACGCCCGTTCACGCCACCCCCGGTCAAACGGCCGGAGGTTCGCATCGGGCCACCGCCGCCCCGCCCCATGGCGCCGGTCGCGCCCCCGATCACGAAGCCCGTCGCCGTGCCGCAGCCGCCGCCCGAGCCGGCCGGTGAGCCCGCGCGGATCGTGCTGCGCCAGCCGGTACGGACGCTGCGACGCTTGCGAGAGCGTCCGGCGACGCTCGAGCTCAGCACGGCGGGAGTCCGGATCAGCGATGAGCGCACGGCGCGCACGATCGGGTGGCGCGACCTCGGCGCGATCTCCATCTCGGGCGGCGTGATGACGATCGTGACCCCGGCCGGGCCGCTGCGGCTGGTGCCCGCGATCGAGGGCGTGAGCGAGCCCGCGCTGTCCGCGCAGCTCGCGCAGGTGCTCGAACGTGGCCGGAGCGGAGAGCTCGATCCGCACACCGGCGCGCTGCACGATCTGCTCAACAAGATCGACCGCGCCATGGACGATTTCGCCGAAGCCGACGATCCCGTCGTGCCGCTGGCGGTCGGGGTCTTCGGTGCGGTGAGCATCCTGATCCTCGTGATCGCGATCCCGAGCGCGCTCCAGATCATCGCGTTCGACGCGCCGCCCCCGGCCACGTGGGTCATCCAGTCGAAGGTCTCGTTCCTCGATCCGCGCACGCTGGTCGCCTCACTGGCCGGCGCGGCCGCGCTCGCCGCCGTGGTCGCGCGGTTCGGCGTGGGCCCGCAGGCGCTGACGTGGGCGCGCGGGACGCTGCGCGGCTGGCATCGCGGCCGGTCCGGTCTCGAGGACCGCGCTCGAGCCGTGCTCGCGCGCGTTCTGCTGGTGCCCCGCCAGGCCGCGATCGTGTCGATCGTGGCCGCGTTCACGCTCGTGCCGTCGGCGTTCGCCCACACCGTCATCGACGGGACCGGCTTCCACGGGGCCTCGGGCCTGCCGCTGCTCTCATCCGAGCGCGCCTGGTCGGAGGTCAGCGAGGTGTACCCCATCTCCGTCGAGGCGGGCGAGCGGCCCGAAGGGCTCGCCACGGTGTTCGTGTTCGCCGACGGATCGCGTCTCTCGACCCGCGAGGGCCACCTGCTCGGCGGGACGGAGCGCAAGCTCCTGGAGTTCGCGCTCGCGCACGCACGGTAGACTTCAGCTCGGCGTTCTCAGCAAGGGGAAGGGTCCACTGTGGAATCGGCGCTCGCCCGGTATCTCGGCGTCTTCCTGCCGTTCATCGCGACGCTCGTGTGCGCGCACTTCATCGTGCGCTCGAGCCCCTCGCTCGCCCTCGCGCGAATGGGCCTCAGCTCGCCTCAGCTCCTGCGCCGCGCCCTCGTGGCGACCGGCATCGCGGTCGCGCTCATCGTGACGGTCGACGTCCTGACGGACGGGGCGCTCTTCCTCCGGCCGCGCTTCCCCGAGTCGCAGCTGCTCGTCTCACTGATCCTCGTCGCTGTGGTGCTGACGTTCACCGTCGGCCGCGCGGTCTCGCCCATGGCCAGGCGCCTCTTCCGGGACAGCTAGCCGGGACAGCTAGCCTCCCCGACGGCCGCGAGGTCGCGGCACCGGTTGCATAATTATCCATGCGTCTGCATAATCCATCGATGCCCGCCAGGGTCGCGATCGTCGGCGCCACCGGCTATGCGGGAGGCGAGCTCGCACGACTGCTCCTCCGCCATCCGGAGGCGCGGCTCGTCGCCGCGGTCGCCCGGAGCCACCGCGGCGAGCCGCTCCGAACGGTGCAACCGCACCTGCATGACGCGCCCGATGACCTCGTGGTGGGGGCCGACGTCGCCGACGCGGAGGTCGTCTTCAGCGCGCTGCCGGCCGGCGAGGCCGCGAAGCTCGCCCCGAGCTGGCTGGCCGAGGGCCGGCGGCTCGTCGACATCGGCAGCGATTTCCGGTTGCGCGACCCGCTGGCCTACGACCGCTGGTACGGCTACACGCACCCGACCCCCGGGCTGCTCGCGGAGGCGGTCTACGGCCTCACCGAGCTGGCCCGAGCGCGCCTCGCCGGCGCGCGGGTGATCGCGAACCCCGGCTGCTACCCGACCGCATCGCTCCTCGCGCTCGCGCCGGCGGTGCGCCACGGCCTGATCGAGCCGGACGTCATCGTGGACGCGAAGTCCGGGGTGTCGGGCGCCGGGCACATCGTCGACGACGCGTACCTCTACGGCACGGTCGACGAGAGCGTGCGCGCGTACGGCGTGCCCAGGCATCGGCACACCCCGGAGATCGCCCAGGGCCTCGGCACGCTCGGAGACGATGCCACGGTGCGAGTCACGTTCACGCCGCACCTGATCCCCATGACGCGGGGTCTCCTCGCGACCTGCTACGCCACCCTGCGCGACGGTGTCACGCTCGCCCAGGTCACGGAGGCGTACGCGCACGACTACGCGGGCGAGCCGTTCGTGCGGGTGACGGCCACCTTCCCGCCGACGAAGGCGACGCTCGGCAGCAACTGGTGCCTCGTCCACGCGACCGTCGACGAGGAGAACCGGCGCCTCGTCGCCGTCGGCGTCCTGGACAACCTCGTGAAGGGTGCGGCCGGCCAGGCGGTCCAGAACTTCAACGTCCTGTGCGGCCTGCCGGAGACGCTCGGCCTCGAGGCGCTTCCACTGTGGCCGTGACCGCCGCGGAGACGATCGGTCGAGGCGTGACGTTCGCCCGCGGGTTCAGCGCGGGCGCCGTCGCCGCCGGCGTGAAGCACCCCGGCACCGACCGGCTCGACGTCGCGCTCATCGCATCGGACCGCCCGTGCGCGGCAGCCGGCGTGTTCACCACCAATCAGGTGATCGCCGCGCCGTGCGTCGTCACGAAGCGCCATCTCGAACGGGGCGCCCTGCGCGCGATCGTCGCGAACTCCGGCAACGCGAACGCGTGCACCGGCGCCGCCGGTGAGCGCGACGCGGTCGCGATGGCGGAGGCCGCGGCGGACGCGCTGCGGGTCTCGCCGTACGAGGTCGCCGTCGCGAGCACGGGCGTGATCGGGGTGCCGCTCCCGATGGATCGGCTCGCCCCCGCGATCGGGCGCATCACGCTGTCCGGTCAGGGTTGGGATGCGGCGGCGCGGGCGATCTTGACCACGGACACGCGCCCGAAGGTCTCGGAGCGCGAGCTTCGGATCGGCGGCGCGACGGTGCGCATCGGCGGCATCGCGAAGGGCGCCGGGATGATCCATCCGAACATGGCGACGCTCCTGGCGTTCATCACGACCGACGCGGCGCTGGACCGAGCGGTCCTGGCGACGATGCTCCGCGAAGCGGCGGCCGGCACGTTCAACGCGATCTCGGTCGACGGCGACACGAGCACGAACGACACGCTCCTCGTGCTCGCGAACGGTGCGTCCGGGGTCTCGGTGGGCTCCGCGGACGCAGCCGCGTTCGCGGAGGCGCTGATCGACGTCTGCCGCGACCTCGCTCGCGCGGTCGTCGCGGACGGCGAGGGCGCGACCAAGGTGTTCGAGGTGCGCGTGCGGGGCGCGGCGTCGGCCGAGGACGCCCGGACCGCGGCACGCACCGTCACCGCCTCGAATCTCGTGAAGACGGCGATGCACGGCGCCGATCCCAATTGGGGGCGGATCCTCGCGGCCGCCGGACGCTCCGGCGCGCGCGTCGACGAGACGACCGCCTCGGTCCGTCTCGCCGGCGTCGCGGTGTACGAGTCCGGCGGGCCCTGCCCGGTCGATGGTGCCGCGCTCCGCGCGCTGCTCGAGCGTGCGGAGATCGTCGTCGATCTCGATCTCGGGCTCGGCGACGGCACCGCGAGCGCCTGGGGATCGGATCTCTCGGCGGAATACGTGCGGATCAATGCCGACTACACGACCTGACCAGCGCGTCGTCGTCGTGCTGAAGATCGGCGGCAGCGTGGCGGCGGAGGACGAGGCGTCCCTCGGCCTCGCCACGAGCCTCCACGACGCCGGTCGTCCACTCGTCGTCGTGCATGGCGGCGGCCCGCTCGTCGGCGACTGGGCGAAGCGGCTCGGCCTCGAGACTCGCTTCGAGCGCGGCCTGCGCGTCACGGACGCCGCCACCCGGGACGTCGCTCTCGCCGTGCTCGCGGGCCTCGTGAACGCCACGCTCGTGGCGCGGCTCGTGGCGAAGGGTATCCCGGCGGTCGGGCTGTCCGGGGTCGACGGCGGCATGCTGCGCGCTGAGCGCGAGGACGAGGGGCTCGGCCTCGTCGGCCGGATCTCGATGGTCGACAGCTCCGTGCTCGAGGAGCTCATCGAAGCGTCACGCGTGCCGGTCGTGGCTCCCGCCGCCATCGCGACGGACGACGGAGCGATCCTCAACGTGAACGCCGACAGCGCGGCGGGCGCCATCGCGGCCAGCATCATCGCGCGGCTGCTGGCGTTCGTCACCGACGTGCCCGGTGTGCGGGGCAAGGACGGGCGGGTCATCGCGCGGCTGGATCGCGAGCAGGCGACGCGGCTCGTCGACGACGGGACCATCGAGGGCGGGATGCTGCCCAAGGTCGAGGCGTGCCTCGTCGCCGCCGCGGCGGGTTGCCGCGCCGCGATCGTCGCGGCGCGCGACGTGGACGCGATCGAGCTGCTCCTCGCGGGCGAGAGCGCCGGAACGGTCTTCGAGCCGGACGGCGCGGGCGCGCAGGCGCCGGTCGCGCGTGGCGCCCCCTCGACCTGAGCGGATGAACGAGCTCAACGGGCGCAAGCAGCACCGGCAGCAGGCCCTGCTGCGCCTCGTTCGCGAGCGGACCCTCTCCACCCAGCAGGAGCTCGTCCGGGCTCTGCGATCGGCCGGCTATCCCGCGACCCAGGCCACGGTGTCGCGCGACATCGTCGAGCTCGGCCTGGTGAAAGTCGCGCGTCAGGGCGTCCACGCATATGCGGCACCCACGACCGTGACGGCCTCCGGCGGTGTCGAGCGATTGCGTCGCTTCTGCGAGGACTATCCCGTCCAGAGCGCTATCGCCGGGAACCTCGTCGTGCTGAAGACGCCGCCGGGCACGGCGAACGCGCTCGCGATCGCGCTCGACACGTCGGGCTTTCCCGACATCATCGGGACGATCGCCGGTGACGACACGGTCTTCGCCGCCGCCAGCTCACCGGCGCGCGCGCGGGCGGTGAACGCGCGGCTCGCCACGTTCGGCATCGCGATGGAAGGGGCCGGTGGTCGATGAAACAGCCGACCAAGGGCGCGAGCGCGGAGCGGCTCCGCCGCGACAAGCGAGCCCAGCCCGCCGGGGCAAGTCTCCCGGCGAAGCCGGAGATTGAACAGGGACAGACGTGCGTGCTCGCGTACTCGGGCGGACTGGACACGTCGGTCGCGGTGGCGTGGCTTCGCGAGACATACGGCTTCGAGGTCGTCACGTGCACCGGGGACCTCGGCTCGGTCGATGACCTGGAAGCGGTGCAGCGCAAGGCCCTTCGGAGCGGCGCCAGGAAGGCGATCGTCCACGACGCTCGCGACACGTTCGTCCGCTTCTTCGTCTGGCCCGCGCTGCAGGCGGACGCGCTCTATCAGGGACGTTATCCGCTGGCGACGGCGTTGGGGCGGCCGCTTCTCGCGAAGCTGCTCGTCGATGCGGCGCGCGAGGAGGGAGCCCGCTACGTGGCGCACGGCTGCACCGGCAAGGGGAACGATCAGGTGCGCTTCGACCTCGCGGTGGGCGCGCTCGCTCCGGAGCTGACGGTCATCGCCCCGATGCGCGGCGGAATGAACATGACGCGGGACGAGGAGATCGACTACGCGAAGGCGCGCGGCATTCCCGTGCCCGCGACGAAGGCCAGCCCGTACAGCGTCGATGAGAACCTATGGGGCCGATCGATCGAAGCGGGCGTGCTCGAGGATCCATGGGGTGCGCCGCCGCGGGACGTGTATGCCTGGACCGCCGATCCGGATGAGGCGCCGGCTCAGGGGCAGGAGATCGTGATCGCGTTCCGTGAGGGCATCCCGTTCGCGCTCGACGGTCGCGAGCTGGATGGCGTGACGCTCGTCGAGCAGCTCAACGGGCTCGCGGGATCGCACGGTGTCGGGCGGATCGATCAGATCGAAGACCGGCTCGTCGGGATCAAGTCGCGCGAGATCTACGAGGCGCCGGCCGCGGTCGTGCTCCTCCTCGCCCACCGCGCCCTCGAGGACATGGTGCTCAGCCGCGAATCGCTGCGATTCAAGTCGCGCGTCGCCGACGACTACGCCGACCTCGTGTACAACGGGCTCTGGTTCTCCGCGCATCATCAGGACCTCGCCGCGTACATCCGCAGCACGCAACGCTTCGTGAGCGGTGAGGTCCGCGTCCGCCTGCAGCGCGGGACCGCCTCGGTCGTCGGGCGCCGGTCCGAGCATTCGCTGTATTCGGTGTCGCTCGCGACGTACGGGAAGGGCGACACCTTCGACCAGAAGGCGGCCGAGGGCTTCATCGGCGTGTACGGGCTTCCGCTCCGCAATCAATCGCGCACCCAGGCGCTCTGGGGTCCCGAGAGCGAAGCGACGCTCCAGATCCCGAAGCGGGTCGCTACCAGCACCGATCCGGATGACGCGGCGACAGCGGACGGTCCGGCGAGCGCGGCGCGGCCCTCCGGTCCCAAGCCGGGGCGGAAAGCGCGTGGGCGCCATCGCTGACCGGAAGGACCTCTGGACGGGACGGTTCGCGGCGGAGCTCGATCCCCGGATCCGAGGCTTCACGGCCTCGCTCGATCTCGACCGGCGGATCGCGCGTCACGACGTGCGCGGCAGCATCGCGCACGCCCGCATGCTCGGCCGTCAGGGGATCATCCCCGCATCCGACGCGAGGGCGTTGGTCGATGCGCTCGGCCGCATCGACGAGGAGCTCGAGGCCGGCACGTTCCCCTGGCCGCGCGGCGCCGAGGATGTCCACTCCGCCGTGGAGCAGGCCCTCGCGCAGCGCGTCGGGGAGGCGGCGGGTCGGCTGCACACCGCCCGCAGCCGCAACGATCAGGTCGCGCTCGACCTCCGGCTGTTCGTCGTCGAGGCCCTCGACGGCCTGGACGCGTCACTCCGGTCGCTGGGCCTGGCGCTGATCGAACGCGCGGGCGAGCAGACCGACACCGTCCTCCCCGGGTACACGCATCTGCAGCGGGCGCAGCCGGTGTCGCTCGCCCACCACCTCCTGGCGCACGTCGAGGCGCTGCGCCGCGACCGCGAGCGGGCGAGGCAGGCCCGCGAGCGGACCGCCGTATCGCCGCTCGGCGCGGCGGCCCTCGCCGGCTCCCCGTATCCCATCGATCCGGCGTCCGTGGCGACTGAGCTCGGATTCGGGGCGATCTTCCGGAACAGCATCGACGCGGTCGCCGATCGTGACTTCGTCGCCGAGCTGGCGTTCGTCGCGGCCCTCGCCGCCGTCCATGCGTCGCGGCTCGCGGAAGAGCTGGTGCTCTGGACCAGTGCCGAATTCGGGTTCGCGGAATTCAGCGACGAGCACGCCACCGGGTCGAGCATCATGCCCCAGAAGAAGAACCCCGACGTCGCGGAGCTCGTCCGCGGCCGCGCCGGTCGGATCATCGGCGACCTGGTGGCGATCCTCACGACGCTGAAGGGGTTGCCGCTGGCCTACGACGGCGACCTGCAGGAGCAGCGGGTCCCGTTGTACGACGCCGTGACCGTCGCGCCGGCGCTCGACACGCTGGCGCTCGTCGTGCACGGGCTGCGCTTCGACCGGGAGGCCATGCGCCACGCCACGACCCGCGGGATGCTCGCTGCCACCGATCTCGCCGACCACCTCGTCTCCCGCGGGGTGCCGTTCCGCGAAGCGCATGAGGTCGTCGGCCGGATCGTCCGCGACCGGCTCGACGGCGGGCTCGACCTCGATGGACTGTCAGCGGATGAGCTCCGCCGCTACGACGCGCGGTTCGGAGATGACGCCGCCGGCATCGACGTCGCGACCTCCCTGGCAGCGCGGCGCTCGCCGGGCGGGACCGCACCCGAGCGCGTCCGGGCGGCGCTCGCCGAGGCGAAGGTCGCGTTCGAGCAGTGAGCGAGCGAGTGACCCGGAGATGAGCGAGGCCGAGGTGCGCATCCGGCCGGCGCGTCCGTCCGACGCCGGCCCGATGGTCGCCCTCATCAACACCTACGCCGCGGAGGATCGGATGCTCGAGCGCAGCGAGTCGTTCGTGCTCGCGAATCTCGCCGACTTCCTGGTCGCGGAGCGGGACGGGACGTTCCGTGGCTGCTGCGCGCTCGCGCAGCTCACCGCAGACCTCGCCGAGATCCGCTCGCTGGCGGTGGCCCGTGACGCCGGAGGCAGCGGCGTGGGCCGGGCGCTCGTCGCGGCGTGCGTGACCCGCGCTCGTGAGCTCGCGCTGCGGCGGGTGTTCGCGCTGACCCTGGTCCCCGAGTTCTTCGAGAAGTGCGGCTTCACGCTCACGAGCCTCGGTCGGCTTCCGGAGAAGAGCGCCGCCGAATGCCCGGTGTGCCCGAAGCGCTTCAAGTGCGACGAGCACGCGATGCTCATGCACCTCGACGGAACGGTCCCCGTCCCGCTCGCTCCCGGCGAGCCGGTCGGCTACACGCGCCTCTTCCTTGAAGCCGAGCCCATCAGCCCTGAGCGCGTCTCCTGGCCGAAGGCCAGAGATTGAACAGGTTGCAGGTGCGGGTGAATGAGCGTGGCCTGTCGCATTCGACCCGGACGCTGGTAGCGGCGTTCGACGCCGCGGCGATGGCGGTATTCGCGTACCTGAACACGGGCGGATTCGGCAGGCTCGCGCTCGACCTGCTGCTCTGGGGCTCCGCCGCCGCGGCCGCGATCGCGGCGTTCATCGTCGCGATGAACGGACCGGGCACGATCGGCTGGATCGCGATCGGGTACGTCCTGTTCGCGGGACTTCTGGTGACGGAGCGTCCGGAGCTCCTCCTCGTCGCGCTGGCGATCGCGCTCATGCCCGTGGTGCAGCGGCCACGCGGGTCGCTCGCGATCGGGATCGCGACGGCCGCCATCGCCGCGTTCGCGTGGCGCATCGCGATCGGCGCGCTGCTCGGCGCGAGCTGACCGTTTAGCATCGGCGCGTGACATACCGTCCGACGGTGCGTGCCGCGAACGGCATCGTCGCGAGCGGACATCACCTTGCCACCGCCGCGGGCCTCGCGGCGCTGCGTGACGGCGGCACCGCCGCCGACGCCGCGATCGCGGCCGCCGCGGTCTGCTCGGTCGTGTTGCCGCAGCGGACTTCCATCGGAGGCGACGTGTTCGCGCTCGTGTACGACGCGCGTTCCCGGACGGTCACGGCGTACAACGGCTCCGGCGCGGCGCCCGCGGCGACGGACGCGACGCGCTTCGCGAGCGGTTTCCCCGAACACGGTCCCGAGCTCGCGACCGTACCCGGCTGCCTGGCGGCCTGGGCGGACATCGTCGCGGACCACGGCCGGCTCGGCCTCGATCGGGCGCTGACGGCCGCGATCGGTTACGCGACGGAGGGCTTTCCGGTGAGCGCGAAGCTCGCGTCGGCGATCGACGAGTCGGCGGAGCGGCTCGAGGCGGACGAGACCGCCGCACGGACCTACGCCCCGCGCGGCCGGCGGCCGCGCCCGAGCGAGATCCTCCAGCAGCCGGATCTGGCGTCGTCGCTGCGCGCCGTCGCGGACGGTGGCGCGGACGTCTTCTACCGCGGCCCGCTCGGCGATCGCTTCGCCGAAGGGGTTCGGGCGATCGGCGGATGGATCGACGGCGACGATCTCGCCGGCCATCGCACCGATCGCCGCGAGCCGATCGAGGTCACCTACCGCGGGCTGCGGGTGGTCGGCCAGCCGCCGGTCTCGCAGGGCCACATCCTGCTCGAGGAGCTCGCGATCGCCGAGGGCCTCGACCTGCGCGCGATGGGCTGGGCCACCGCCGAGCAGCTCCATACGATGATCGAGATCAAGAAGCTCGCTTTCGCCGACCGGGACGCGCTGGCGGGCGATCCGACGTTCGTGCCGTTCGAGCCGCGCGAGCTGTTGACGCCGGGCTTCGCGGCGCTGCGCCGGCGCGCCCTCGGCTCCCGGGCCGCGGAGCGGGTCGAGCCGGCGGCCCTTCCGGCCGACACGACCTACCTCGCGGTCGTCGATCGCGACGGCAACGCCGTCTCGCTCATCGAGAGCGTATTCAGCGCGTTCGGCGCCGCGGTGGTCGTGCCCGGCACCGGCATCCTGCTCAACAACCGGCTCTCCGGATTTTCGCTCGACCCGAGATCCCAGAACGGCCTCACGCCCCGGAAGCGGCCGGTGCACACGCTGAACACGGTGATGGTGCTCGATGGCTCGATGCCCCGCTTCGTGTACGGGACGCCCGGCCGCCACGCTCAGGTGCAGACGAACTTCCAGCTGGGCGTCGGGCTCATCGATCACGAGCTCGACGTGCAGGAGGCGATCGAAGCGCCGCGCTGGTATCACGATGACGGTCGTACGGTGCAGCTCGAGTCGCGCTTCCCGGAGCCGGTCCGCAAGGCGCTCGCGGCGAAGGGTCACGAGCTCCAGGTGCTGGGCGAATGGGCCGAGGTGACGGGCGGCGCCCAGGTCATCGCCGTCGACGCGAACGGCGTGTTCTCCGGCGGCGCCGATCCGCGCCGCGAGGGATACGCGGCCGGCTATTAGAAGGAGGGCCGAGCGCCGTTGGCGGGACGGGGCCGTTCCCTGAGGGGCCGCGTCACCGCGAGCGCGCTCGCGCTGCTGCTCCTCGTGGCGGCGTCGAGCGCCGGCTGCGAGGCCGGGCCGCCCGCGCCGGAGCCGGTCGCCCAGGCGTACGCCGCGGCATGGGCGAAGGGCGACTACGACGCGATGTCGGCGCTCCTCAGCGACGAGAGCAGGGCGCGCGTCGGCGAGGACGGCTTCGTCAAGCGGCTGCCGCGGATCGCGGACGAGATGACCCTGCGGTCCCTCGAGGCGACCGCCGGCGCCGCCACGCACCCGACGGGGACCGACGGCAAGCCAGATGCGCGTCACGCGACCGTGCCGCTGACCGTCACGTTCCACACCCGTCGCGTGGGCGATGTGCGGCGTGACACGTTCCTCTCGCTGACCCTGATCGGAGAGAAGGACAAGGCGGCCTGGCGGATCGATTGGTCGCCCGAGGCGATCCTTCCGCACCTGACGACCGGCCGGCTCGTCAGGATGACCCGCGTACCCACGAGCCGCGGCCGGATCGTCGCGCGCGACGGGACGGAGCTCGCGACATTCGTGGACGCCGCGGTCGTGGGTGTCGTGCCGGGGCAGATCAAGACCGAGAGCGGTCTGCTCGCGAGCCTCTCCGCCGTTCTCGGACTGAAACCCGAGGACATCAAGGCGAAGTACACGCAGACGTGGGTCCGGCCGGACACCTTCGTGCCGATCAAGACGCTGCTCCCGGACGCCGCGACGGCCCTGCGTCCGCGGCTGACGGTGATCGAAGGCGTGCAGCTGCAGCCGCAACGCATCCGCAGCTATCCGACCGGGCTCGCCGCGCAGCTCATCGGCTACCTGGGCGAAGCGAGCGAGGCCGACGCCCAGAAGCGCGACGAACGCGGTGTCCAGCCCGGGGACACGATCGGGGCGAATGGCCTCGAGGCCGCGCTGGACGATGCGCTGGGCGGGAGCTACGGCTGGCGCCTCTCGATCGTCGATCCGGACGAGCGGCCGGTCGAGACCCTCGCCGAGACGCAGCCCGTGCCCGGCCAGGACGCCGTGCTCGCGATCGATCCCGCGCTCCAGCTCGCGGCCGAGAAGGCGCTCGGGAGCGAGAAGGGCGCGATCGTCGTCGAGGATCCGTGGACGGGCGAGATCGAGGCGCTCGCGAGCCGCCCCTCCTTCGACCCGAACGTGTTCGTGAATGGAGACAGCGCCGCGATCGAGAGGCTGAACGCGGACCCGAAGCGGCCGCTGTTCGATCGTGCGACGTTCGGTCAGTACCCGACGGGCTCGTCCTTCAAGCCGATCACGGCCGCGGCGGCCTTGCGCAACGGGCTCTATCGCTCAGGCGAGCGGATCGATTGTCCCGCCGTTTGGACCGGATATGGACCTGAGTGGCGGCAGCTCAACCATGAGACGAGCGACCTCGGTCCGATCGATCTGCGCACCGCCCTTGCCCGCTCGTGCAATTCCTTCTTCTACTCGCTGGGCCAGCGGCTGAACGATCGCGACCCCGATCTCCTGCCGAACGAGGCGAAGAGCTTCGGGCTGGGAAAGGCCACGGAGGTCGCGTTCGTGTTCGAGGCCGCGGGCAACGTGCCGAGCAAGAGCGCGCGCCTCGCGAAGAATCTCTCGTGGAATCCCGGCGACGCGACCAACCTCGCGATCGGCCAGGGTGAGCTCCTCGCGACGCCGCTCCAGATGGCGAACTACGCCTCCGCGGTCGCCAACGACGGCATCGTCTGGCAGCCGCGGCTCGTGATCGAGCTGCGCCGCCGCGACGGATCGACGGTGAAGACGTTCGACAAGGTCCAGGCCGGTGTCGCGAACACGACCCCGACGGACCTGTCGCTCATTCGCGAGGGGATGCGCGCGGTCGTCACCGATCCGCAGGGAACCGTGTATTTCCCGTTCCTGGGCTTTCCCACGGCAGTCGCCGGTAAGTCCGGGACGGCCGAGACGACGGCGGGCGCGCCCGACGCGTGGTTCATCGGCTTCGCGCCGTACGACGGCCCGCGGCTCGCGATCGCGGCGGTCTATGAGGAGAAGCCCGGACTCCTCGGCTCGCAGGATGCGGGCCGAGCGTCGCGCGCCGTGTTCGCCGCGCGCTTCGGCGGAACGCCCTAGCATCAGCTCCATCCCCACCGACACACCGGTCACCCGCCGGCTGGCGAACGGTCTCGTGCTCTACGCCCTCGAGGCTCGGCACGCGCCCGTGATCTCGCTTTGGGTCTGGTACCACGTCGGCGGGCGCAACGAGGTGCCCGGCACGACGGGCATGTCGCACTTCCTCGAGCACATGCTCTTCAAGGGCACCCCGACGCATCCGAAGGGCGATCTCGACCGGCTTCTCGCCCGCTATGGCGCGCAATGGAACGCGTTCACGAGCGAGGACGTGACGTGCTACTTCGAGACCGTCCCGGCGGACCGCTACCCGGTCGCCCTCGAGCTCGAGTCCGATCGCATGCGCAACGCGCTCATCGCCGAGGATGAGGTCGAGGCGGAGCGGACGGTCATCGTGAGCGAGCGCGAAGGGCTCGAGAACGACCCGTCGTTCCTGCTGGGCGAAGAGGTACAGTCGATCGCGTTCAGCCGGCATCCCTACGGTCAGGGCGTGATCGGGAGCAAGGCCGAGATCAAGCGCATGACCCGGGACGGGCTCTACGCCCACTATCGCCGGCACTACGCCCCCAACAACGCGTACGTGGTGGTGGTCGGCGACGGCGATCCCGCGGCGCTGGTCGACGCCGCCGCCGGCCGCTTCGAGGGCCTGGACGTGGAGCCCGACGCGCCACCGGCGCTCGCGCCCGAGCCGCCCCAGATGGGCGAGAAGCGGGTCATCGTGCGCCGGGCGGGAGGCGCGCTGCGGATGGTCCAGATCGCGTTCCACTCCGTCGCCGCCGCGGACGCCCGCGCCCCGGCGGTGACGGCCCTCACCGTCGCGCTCGCCGGGGTCGGCGGTGGCGACGCCGCGTCGGGCCGGTCGTCGCGTCTCTACCGCGCGCTCGTCGAACGCGAGCTCGCGACGGAGGTCGACGCGACGTTCCAGCTCACCAAGGAGCCGTTCCTCTTCTGGGTCGACGCTACGCTCCGCCCGGGAATCGAGCATCGCGCGGTCGAGGAGGTCATGCTGACCGAGCTCCGGCGCCTCGCGGAGGAGCCGATCGATGATGTCGAGTTCGAGCGGATCCGCCGTGGGCTCCTCGCGAGCGTGGCGTATCCGAGCGACACGATCACCGGACGCGCGTTCCGGCTCGGCCAGCTCGTCGCGACCGGCGCCGCGAGCGCGATCGGCGAGTGGTATGAGGCCCTCGAGCGCCTGGTCCCCGAAGATCTGCGCACGGCCGCCGCGCTGACGTTCGACGAGCGCTCCCGGAACGTCGGCTGGTTCGAGCCGGAAGCCGCGTGAGCCGTGCCGCGAGCCTGAGGCGATGAGCGTGCGCGCCGGCGCCCGGGCGAACCAGGTGAGCCGTCGGGCCCTCTCCAACGGGCTGCGCGTCGTCGTCGTCCCGATGCCGGGCCTGCGCTCGGTGGCCGCGCTGCTCGCGATCGAGGCGGGCCAGTGGTTCGAGCCGGCCGGCCGGCCAGGCGTGGCACGGCTCACCGCGCGATCACTGCTCCGGGGCACGACCGGGCGCGACGCCGCCGGCTGGTCCGACGCGCTCGACGCCCTCGGCGCATCCGCGCGGCTCGACGTCGGCCCTCACGCCGCGGTGTTCTCCGGTCAATGCCTCGCGGGAGACCTCTTCGCGTACCTCGGCCTGGTCGCCGAGGCGGTCGCCCGTCCGACGCTCGCACCCGCGGGCATCGAGTTCGTCCGGGCGCAGACGATCGCCGAGCTCGAGGAGGCCGCGAGGGACACGCGCAGCGTCGCGGACCGGGCATGGCGCGAGCTCGCGTATCCGCCGGCCCACCCGTTCCGGACGCCGCCGATCGGCGCGGAGCGCGCCGTGCGTGAGGCGACGCTGGGCGAGGTCCGTGCCTTCCACGATCGCTCCATCCGGCCCGGTTCCTCGGTGCTGGTGCTCGCTGGCGCGACCGAGCCCGCGGCGGCGTTCGACGCGGCCGAGCGCGCGTTCGGATCGTGGGCCGGAACGGATGCCCGCATCGTGGCGCATCCGGGCGCCGTGCTCGCGACGCAGGTCCGCCGGCAGACGGTGGTGCCCGACAAGACCCAGGCCGACGTCATCCTCGGCTGGCTCGGCTTGCCGCGGAACGACCCTCGGTTCACGAAAGCGCGCGTCACGAACATGGTGTTCGCGGCCGACACCTTCGCGAGCCGCGCAGGCTACGTCGTGCGGGACGAGCTCGGCCTCGCCTACTACGTCTTCAGCACGCTCAGCGGGACCCTCGGGCAGGGACCCTGGGTCGTGCGGATGGGCGTGAACCCGCAGAACGTCGACCGGGCGATCGCCGAGACGCTCCGGGAGCTCGGGAAGATCCGCTCGGGCGACATCAGGGATGAGGACCTCGATCTCGCCCGGGACAAGCTCGTCGGCGAGCTCGACGTCGGGCGCGAGAGCCCCGGCGGCGTGGCTGGCATGGTGCTCGACGCCGAGCTCTTCGGTCTCGGTGATGACTACTTCGACCGCTATCCCCGCGAGCTGCGAGCGGTGACGAAGGACGATGTCGTCGCCATCGCGGACGAATTCCTTCCGCCCGACCGCTACGCGCTCTCGATCGCCGGCCCGGAGCTGCCCTGATGCGCAATGCGATGGACCGGGTGACCCTCACCGACCTCGACTACATCGAGCGGCTGCACGAGCCGCTCTCCGGCGTCTTCGCAAAGATGGAGGAGCAGGGCGCGGCCGAGCACATCCCGATCGTGGGGACCGCCGTCGGTCGTGCGCTCCACGTTCTCGTGCGCGCGACCGGGGCCACGCGGATCGTCGAGGTCGGGACCGCGATCGGCTACTCGGCGCTATGGATGGCGAGCGCCATGAAAGGCGGCGACATCGACACGATCGATCCGGATAGGACGCGCACCGACCGGGCCCGAGCGCTCTGGAGCGAGGCCGGCGTGGGCGCGCGGATCCGGGTGCACAGCGGCAAGGCGCTCGACGTCCTTCCGACGCTTGGCGGGCCGTACGACCTCGCGTTCATCGACGCGCTGAAGCCGGAGTACCTCGGCTACCTCGAGCACTGCGTTCGCCTCGTCCGCCCGGGTGGGCTCATCGTCGCGGACAACGTCCTCTGGAGCGGCCGGGTCTCGGGCTCGGCTCCCGACGACCGTCCGGACGACACCCGCGCGTTGCGCGAGTTCAACGCCGCGTTCGTGCGACACGCCGCGCTGGACGCGACGATCCTCCCGATCGGCGACGGCCTGGCGGTGGGTGTCCGCCGCTGAGCTGCGCAACTGGCCGCAGGCCGGAGATCGATCAGACGGGAAGCCGCAGCCTCCGGCCCGCGCGCTCGACGAGGCCATCGGTGACGAGTGCCGCGGCCAGACGCGCGACGCGGGTGTCGCCGATCGCGCGCTCGAGCGATGTGACGGTCGCGCCGTCCGGAGCGGCGACGAGGGCGCGCACGATCGCGCCACGGATCCGCCGGTCGCTCGCCGCGTAGCTCCTGTCCGGCCCGGCGTGTTCCGCGGCCGCCGGACGCAACGTCGCGCCGGCTCGCGCGGCGCACCGGGCCGCCAGCGGACACGCCGCGCAGCGGGGCGCCCGGGCCGAGCAGGTCGTGGCGCCGAGATCCATCAGCGCGTGGTGCCACGCCACCGCGTCAGTGGGCATGTGTCGTTCGTCGAGTGCCCGAGCCTCGCGCTCGGTGGCGACGCGGCCGAGGAAGACGCGCCCGAGGACCCGTCGGATGTTCGTATCGGCGAACGGCACCCGCGCGCCGAACGCGAAGCAGGCGACAGCACCGGCCGTGTACGCGCCGATGCCCGGGAACGCGTCGAGCGCCTCGACGGTGCGCGGCAGCCCATCCGGCGAGGCCCGCGCGATCCGATGCAGATCGCGGGCCCGCCGGTTGTAGCCGAGCCCCGACCATTCCCGGAGGACCGCACCAAGCGGCGCCGCGGCGAGCGTGCGGAGGCTCGGGAAGCGCGCCAGGAAGCGCCGGTAAGCAGGAACGACGCGGGCGGCCTGGGTCTGCTGGAGCATCACTTCGGAGACGAGGATCGCGTACGGATCGCGCGTCCGGCGCCATGGGAGGTCTCGCGCCGTCGACCGGTAGTGGCGCAGGAGCGGCGCGCCGACGGTGTATGATTCCCGCACACATCCACCGTACGCGGCGGGGCGCTGAGGGCCAAGGCGGCCTTCAGTGTTCTTTTTTTCGCCGCTACGCGCTTTCGGAGGGACTCGAATGAATCCCGATCGGCCGGTCCCGATCTCCGCGGAGGGCCTCAAGAAGCTGGAGGCCGAGCTCGAGGAGCTTCGCACGGTCAAGCGACAGGAGGTCGCCGACCGCATCCACGCCGCGATGGAATTCGGGGATTACTCCGAGAACGCCGAGCTGGAGCAGGCGAAGAACGATCAGGCCTTCCTCGAGGGCCGCATCCTCACAGTGGAGCAGATGGTGAAGAACGCCGTCGTCATCGACGAGCGCGATCATCACGACATCGTCGAGATCGGGAGCCAGGTCACGATCGAGGCGAACGGCGACAAGGAGCAGTACGTCATCGTCGGCTCGGCGGAGGCGGCGCCCGCCGAGGGCCGCATCAGCAACGAGTCGCCGATCGGCAAGGCGCTCATCGGTCACAAGAAGGGTGATCTGGTGCGGGCCTCGGTCCCGCGCGGCGAGGTGGAGCTCAAGATCCTCGCGATCCGCTGAGTGTCTCAGCCGACCGATCGCGAGCTCTTCTGGGCGGACGCGGTCGCGCGCTCGCTCCCGGCCGGCGTGCCGCACGTCATCCGCGACTCGAAGACCCCGTCGGGGCCGGTCCCGATCTCCGGGCTCCGCGGCCCGGTGATCACCGATGCTCTGTACCGCGCCTTCCGCGAGCACGGCCTCGCGGTGCGGTACGTGTTCACGATCGACGACTACGACCCGATGGACTCGCAGACGATGCGCGAGCAGGCCGGCTTCGCCGAGCACATGGGGAAGCCGTTCGCGAACATCCCGTCGCCCGATCCCGCCGTGGCGAGCGACTTCGCGCGCTACCACGCCGGTCGGTTCCTCGCGACGTTCGACCGCATCGGGATCCACCCCGAGGAGCTCCACTGGCTGCGCGATCTCTACCGTCAGGGCAAGCTCGATCGCCAGATCGACCTCGTCCTGCGGCACGCCGACGTCGTTCGCCGGATCTACGCCGAGGTGTCGAACGTTCGGAAGGACGAGCGCTGGATGCCGGTGTGGGTGATCTGCGAGAACTGCGGTCGGATCGGCACGACCCACGCGACCGACTACGACGGTGCGACCGTCGCCTATGAATGCCGTCCGGACTATGTGCCATGGGCGACCGGCTGCGGCCACCGCGGCCGGATCTCGCCTTTCGGCGGCAACGCGAAGCTGCCATGGAACCTTCAGTGGTGCGCGATGTGGGACCACTTCGCGGTCACGTACGAGGAGGGCGGCAAGGACCTGCTGACCAGCGGCGGTTCCCGGGAGCGCTCGAACGAGCTGTACCGCGCGATCTGGAAGAAGGAGCCGCCCGCCGGCCTGGTCCACGAGTTCGTGACCATCGGCGGCCGGAAGATGTCGACCTCGAAGGGCATCGGGGCCTCCGCCGTCGAGCTCGTCGACATCTATCCCGGCGAGCTCGTCCGCTTCCTCATGCTGCGCACGCACCCGAAGCGCGCGATCGAGTTCGATCCGGCCGGGATGAGCCTGCCGCGGCTCGTGGACGAATACGACCGCTGCGCCGACGCCTACCTCGCGGACCCGGGATCCGATCTCGCCAAGGTCTGGCGCCTGTCACAGATCGCCGAACCGGTCGCGCCGATCGTCCACCGGGTGCGCCTTTCGTTGATCGCGGACTGGCTCCAGATCCCGAGCATCGATCCCGTCGCGGAGGCGGCGAAGCGCAAGAAGTCGCCGCTCACGGACGCCGAGGCGCGCGACCTCGAGCGCCGCATCGCGCTGGCCCGGGTCTGGCTCGAGCGCTGGGCGCCGGATGAGGCGCGCCACTCGGTTTCGACGACCCTGCCCCCCGCGACGGCGGCGCTCAGCGATCCGCAGCGGGCATTCCTCGAGCGCGCCCGCGACGAGATCGGTCGTACCGCCGATCCGGAGGCGATGCAGGAGCGGCTCTACGAGATCGCGAAGGATCTGGGCCTGACGAACCCGGACGGGCGCGTGAGCAAGGCGGCGTTCGAGTCGATCTATCTATCGATCTTCGGCAAGCCGAACGGACCGCGTGCGGCGTGGCTCCTCGTCACGCTCGATCAGGACTTCGTCGCGAAACGACTCGAGGAGGCCGCCCGGGCCGCATGAACGGCAAGCTCGCGATCGCGATCATCTGGCACATGCACCAGCCGTATTACAAGCATCCGCAGACGAGCGAGTTCGTGCTGCCGTGGGTGCGGCTGCACGCGTCGAAGGATTATCTGCACATGGCGCGGCTGCTGAACGAGTTCCCTCGGGTGAAGGTGAGCTTCACGATGGTCCCCTCGCTCCGCGATCAGCTCGAGGACTACGCGCGGGGAGCGGACGACGAGGACACCCGCGTCACGATGCGCATGGTCGAGGGGACGCTCAGCCCCGAAGAACGCGCGCACGTGCTCTCGCGCTTCTTCTCCATCCACCACGGCAACGTCATCGCCCAGTACGAGGAGTATCGGCGGCTGCTGCAGCTCGCGATGGCCGCGCGTGACCGCGCGGAGCTGCTGTCCGACGACTACTTCGTCGACCTCGCGCTCTGGTTCAACCTCGCCTGGATCGACCCGAACGAGATCGAGTCGGACGAGCGGCTGCGCGACCTGCGTGACCGCGGACGGCGCTTCACGCGCGAAGATGTCCGCTATGTCATCGGCCGGCAGCGCTTCATGGCCTCCGGCGCGCCACATCTCTATCGCAGCCTCGAGCGCGAGGGCCGGGTCGAGGTGCTGACGACCCCGTACTACCACCCGATCCTGCCGCTCCTCATCGACAGCGCCTCGGCCCGGCGAGCGGATCCGCACGCCCTGCTGCCGGATCCGCCGTTCGCCTATCGGGACGACGCCCTCTACCAGCTCGAGGAGGCGACGACCTCGCATCAGCGCACGTTCAGCGTGAAGCCCCGGGGGATCTGGCCTTCGGAGGGAGCGGTCTCCCCGGAGACCGCCGACGTCATCGCCCAGGCAGGCCTCGAGTGGTTCGCATCCGACGAGGGCGTGCTCGCCCGATCCGCCGGCATCACGTTCGAGCGTGACGAGATCGGCGCCCTCCTCGAGCCGGCGCTGCTCTACCGTCCGTATCGCCTCACGAACGGGGTCACCGCGATCTTCCGGGATCGCGAGCTCTCCGACCGGATCGGCTTCGCGTACGGATCCATGAGCCCGCAGGACGCGGTGGGGGACCTCGTGTGGAAGCTCGAACGGGCCCGCGAGCGGCTGCCCGATGACGGCGGCCCGTACATCGCGGCGATCATCCTGGACGGCGAGAACGCCTGGGAGGCGTACCCGAACAACGGCAATGACTTCCTTCGCTACCTCTATGGCACGCTCCAGGCCGATGAGCGCTTCGAGACGGTCCGGGTCTCCGAGTTCCTCGACGCGCACCCGGCGAACGCGACGCTCCCGTCGCTCCACACCGGGTCCTGGATCGACGCGAACCTGCGCGTCTGGATCGGCGAGGAGACGCATCAGCGGGCCTGGCACGCGCTGGAGCGGACGCGGCGCTTCGCCCAGGAGCAATGGGGCTCGCTGCGGCAGATGCCGGTGAGCGTGCGGCAGCCGATGATGGTCGCGGAGGGGAGCGACTGGTTCTGGTGGTACTCCAGCCGCAACTCGAGCCCCGAGGATCGCGTCTTCGACGGCCTGTTCCGCGCGAACTGCGAGGTCATCTGGTGGTACGCGGGGGCGGAGCCACCCGACGAGCTGCGCACGCCGCTCATCGAACCGGCCCGGGCGGCGGCCGTGGCCGGTGAGGGCGGCACGATGCTGCCCGGAAAGCGCGGCGGCTACTGATGAGCGTCTTCGGACGCACCGGGTGCGCGAGCACGGTCCGTCCCGGCGACGACATGGAGGTCCGCGGGATGCGCGCGGCGCGGTTCTTCCAGGGTCGCGCGGTCCTCGACATCGGCGCGGGCGACGGCCGGATGACGCTCGTGATCGCCTCGCTCGCGCGCGAGGTCGTGGCCATCGATCCCGACGCGGAGGCGATCGCGCGCGCCAGGCGCGCGTTCCGCGAGCGCGGCCTCGATCACGTCCGGTTCCGGGTCGCACCGGCTCAGCGGCCGGGCGTCGGGCGCGAGCGTTTCGACACCGCGATCTTCTCTTGGTCCCTCTGATGAGTGCGCCGATCGGGCATGGTCGATGCCCTCCGCGCGGCCCATCGGGCGGTCTGGCCGGGCGGAACGCTTATCGACCTCCGCCCGGACTCGGCCCATCAACCTCGTCTGCTCCGCGGCCGCGCTGATCTCGGTGGGCTGCTCGAGCGACCGATCGCGGTCGGCGACAACGCCGCGAGCGATCGGGCCGTGTCGCGCCTCGTGCGTGCCGG
>DASWCU010000092.1:0-12632 GCA_036389935.1 Candidatus Limnocylindria bacterium | reverse complement strand
CAGGAACGGCAGGAGCCCCGCCTCGAGCAGGCCGACCGGCAGCGGGAAGCGGGACAGCCAGGCCAGCCCGAGCGCGTAGATGGCCACCTCTCCGGCGAGCATCGCGAGGATGCACGTCCCGACGCGCCGGTCCCACCCGCGCTCGGCGAGCAGCCCGACGACGAACGCCGCGAGCACGAACCCCCCGAGGTACCCGCCCGTCGGACCGGCGAGGCGAGCCGGCCCGGCCGCGCCGCCGGCGAAGACCGGCAGACCGACCAGACCCTCGGCGACGTAGAGCGCGACCGTGGCCGGACCGAGGCGCGAGCCGAGCGCGGCCGCGATCAGCAGCACCGCGAACGTCTGACCGGTGACCGGCACCGGACTGAACGGAAGCGGCAACGACACCTGCGCGGCGAGCGCGATGAGCGCCGAGCCGGCGACGACGAGACCGACGCGGACCCACGCTCGGGCCGGCGCGACGGCGAGCGCGAGCGGACGGGGACGCGTGACGAGCATGCCGCAACCCTAACGAAAGATCCGCACCGGGTCCGCATGCGCGGGCGGCGATCGCTGATCGCCGTCTTCCAGCGCAAGGCCCCCGATGGTGGGAATCTTGCACCGCGACACCGCATGGGCCGCCGATCCGCGTGTGCGAGCACACCGGGCGGCGGCCTACCATCGAGGCCATGACGGCCGTCGCCAGCGACATCCCCGAGCTCGCGTCGTTCATCGATGGCGAGTGGCGGCAGGGACCGCGCCACACGCCCGACACGAATCCCACGCATCCGGCGGAAACGGTCGCGAACACCGCGGTCGCGGATGCGGCGCTCGCGGCCGACGCGGTCGCGGCGGCGCGCGAGGCCTTCGGCGCGTGGCGCACGACCACCGTCACGGCGCGCGGCGAGATCCTGCGCAAGGCGGGCGACCTGCTCGACGCGCGGGCCGAGCAGATCGGCCGGGATCTCACGCGCGAGGAGGGCAAGACCCTCGACGAGGCCGTGCGCGAGACGCGGCTCGCCGCGTCGATCTTCCGCTACTACGCGGTCCAAGCGCTCGATCCGGACGGTGAGACGTATCCCTCCGGCCGGCCCAACCTCTTCCTGTACACGAAGCGCGAGCCGATCGGGGTGGTCAGCGTCATCACGCCGTGGAACTTCCCGGCGTGCATCCCGGCCTGGAAGGTCGCCCCCGCGCTCGCGTTCGGGGACACGGTCGTGTGGAAGCCGGCCGATCTCGTTCCGCTCACCGCCGTGCACATCCTCCAGGCCCTCCTCGACGCGGGCCTTCCGGCCGGCGTCGTGAACCTGGTCCTCGGCCGAGGCTCCGAGATCGGCGACGTGCTCACGACGCACGCCGACGTCTCGGCGGTTACGTTCACCGGCTCGAATGCGGTCGGCCGAGCCCTTCAGGCGAAAGCGGCCGCGAAGGGCAAGAAGGTCCAGCTCGAGCTCGGCGGGAAGAATCCGGCCATCGTGCTCGCCGACGCCGACCTCGACTTCGCCGCCGAGCAGGTCGCGCGCGGCGCGTTCATGGCCGCGGGGCAGAAGTGCACCGCGACCAGCCGCGTCATCGTCGACCGCGGCGTCGCCGCCGAGCTGATCGATCGGCTCAACGCCCGCGCCGAGGAGTGGACGGTCGGTGACCCACTCGACCCGCAGACAAAGATCGGGCCGATCGTGTCATCGGCGCAGCTCGAGTCGGTGCTCCGGTACCTCGACCAGGCGCGTCGCGACGGCGCACGGTCCAGCGCCGGCGGGGCGCGGGCCGGCGGCGCGCTCGCGGACGGCTACTTCGTGCAGCCCACCGTATTCGTCGACGTCGCGCCGGAGCACACCATCGCGCGCGAGGAGATCTTCGGCCCGGTCGCCGCGATCCTGCCGGTGGGGTCCTATGAGGAGGCGGTCGCGCTCGCGAACGACACGCCGTACGGCCTGAGCGCGAGCATCTTCACCAACGACCTGGCGAAGGCGCACCGCTTCGCGCAGGACATCCGCGCGGGCGTGGTCAAGGTGAATCAGGAGACGGCGGGGATCGAGTACCACGTCCCGTTCGGCGGCGTGAAGGAGAGCAGCTCGGGATCGCGCGAGCAGGGCAAGGCGGCGCGCGAGTTCTTCACCGAGTCGAAGACCGTCTACCTCAGCTTCCCGACGAGCTCCGCGTAGCGCCGATGCCGCGCGGCACCTCCGTGACCGGCGGTCGTGCCGTCGTCGACGCGCTCGTCGCGGCCGGCGTCGATCACGCATTCACCGTCCCCGGAGAGAGCTTCATGGGCGTGCTCGACGCGCTGCACGACGAGCCGCGCATCCGCGTCGTCGCGACCCGTCACGAGGGCGGCGCGGCGTTCATGGCGGCGGCGTACGCGCGGCTGACCCAACGTCCATCCGTCTGCATGGGGACGCGGATGGTCGGCGCGGGCAACATGGCGATCGGGATCCACACCGCGCGGCAGGACTCGGCGCCGCTGATCGCGCTGGCCGGCCAGGTCACGACCGACGCGCGCCATCGGGAGGCCTTCCAGGAGGTCGACCTCGCGCAGGCCTTCGGGCCGGTCGCGAAGTGGACCGTCGAGCCGCCCAGCTCGGCGCGGCTCGGCGAGCTCACGTACCGCGCGGCGCGCGAGGCGATCCTCGGTCGGCCGGGACCGGTCGTGATCTCGCTCCGCGAGGACCTCCTCAACGAGCAGGTCGCGCGGACGGAGCTCCCGCCGATCGAGCGGCCACGGCCGGCACCGGACCCGGACGCCATCGCACGCACGCTCGCGCTGCTCCGCGGCGCCGAGCGCCCGCTGCTGCTGCTCGGCGGCGGGGTCCTCGCGGCCGGCGCGACGGCGGCCTGCGTCGCGCTGGCGGAGGCGCTCGGCGCGCCGGTCATGACGATCCTCAGACGACCCGACGCCTTCCCGAACGACCACCCGCTGTACTTGGGCATGACCGGCGGGTGGGCGCCGGGGTGCGTGCTCGAACGGCTCCTCGCGGCGGACGTGCTCGTCGCGGTGGGCACGCGGCTGAACGAGGCCGCCACGCATGACTACCAGGTGCCGGCAGCGACGACGCGGCTCGTCCACGTCGACGTCGATCCATCGTCGCTCGGCGGACACGCCACGCCGCACGTCGCGTGCGCCTCCGACGCACGGCTCTTCGCGGAGGCGCTGCTGCGCGCCGTGAAGGCCGAGCCGATCCCGTCCGACCGCCGCGCCCGTTGGGCCGAGCGCACCCGCGCCGAGCGGGCGATCTGGGACCGCGACACGACGCCGGGCCGCCGCGGCGGCGCGCGCGCCGGGTACGTCGACCAGCAGGCCGTCGTCTGGCATCTCCGCCGCCTGCTCGCGCCGGACGCCATCGTCACGAGCGACGCCGGCAACTTCGGCGGATGGCCGCACCGCTACCTCCGCTGGACCATCCCCGGCACGTTCCTCGGTCCGACCAACGGTGCCATGGGCTATGGCATCCCCGCCGCGATCGCCGCGAAGCTCGCGTCACCGGAGCGCACGGTGGTCACGTTCGTGGGCGACGGCGGCTTCCTCATGACCGGGACGGAGCTCGAGACGGCGGTGCGTGAGCGCACCCCGCTCGTCGCGATCGTCCTCGACAACGAGCAGTACGGGACGATCCGGATGCAGCAGGAGCGGGAGCATCCGGGCCGCCGGATGGCGACGGCGCTCGGCCCCGTCGACTTCGCGGGCTTCGCGCGATCGCTCGGCGCGCTCGGCCTCGGCGTTCGCGACGATGCCGACCTCCCGACGGCGTTCGAAGAGGCCCTGCGGGCCGACGTCCCGGCCGTGATCCACGTGCCCATCGATCCTGAGCAGCTGTCGGTGAACGTGGACGTCGCGGCGACGGCGAACGGGATCCTCACGACCTCCTGACCCCGGGCGTGGCTCGGGCGTCATCGCAGGACACTGGCGCAGCCGAGCGGGCGTTGTCTCCTAGCCCGATCCGCTTGCTTCCAGGCTGGGGGTGAACAGCTTCCAGTGCCCCTCGGAGACGACTTCGACGGTGCCATCGACGACCTTTATGGCGGTCTGATCGTCGATCGCGTACGCAGGCACTGACAACCCGGCGGCCCATTTTTCGATGTTGGCCAGGGAAGTGTCCGGCATGTCCTCGCGCTCCAGGTGCGGAAACAACGAGAAATCCACCAGTCCCAGCGCTCTGTCGCTACCGGTTAGCGGGTGACTGTCGTCGTAGGTCTCTCCTCCGAAGTCGGGAGTCGCGACCATTGCCCCGCCGCTCGTGCCGACGTAGACCGTCTCGCGGCGCAGCGACGGCAAGAGGTCGGCCAGTCCGGACTGCCGCATCCAGTAGCACAGATACAAGGGACTGCCGCCCCAAACCAGCAGAGCGTCGACTTCCTGCACCGCCGGAACCCAGTACTCCTCTTTGATGCTGGGCAGCGCGGTGAGCTCCAGCACTCCCAACGATTTCCAACCCAAGCCGCACATGGGGCCGCCGACCGATCCGCTGATGAACCGGTAGACCTGTGAAGGTCCGCCGGGGAAGGGCTGCACCCCGGTGGGAATGCAGAGCGCGCTGGACTCGGCGATCGGTTTGCCCAGCAAGTCGACCAGCGCGTTTTGGATGCTCGCGTTGCTGATGCCGCTGGAAGTGAGAAGAAGCTTCATCGTGCCTCCTGGAGTGATTACTGCGAGATAGAGGCCCTCGCTTAGGCCGCTCCGCGCACGTGCAGCTGCATCGGCTCCGCGAGCGTCGATCCGGTGCGGAAACGCTCGATCGCGAGCGGCGCGATGTCGATGCCGGTCGTGCGACCGTCGAGCAGCAGCTCCGCCATGAGCCGGCCGGTCGCCGGGCCGTGCTGGAAGCCGTGGCCCGAGAAGCCGCAAGCGAGATAGAAGCCCTCGAGGTCCGGCGCCTGTCCCATGATCGCGTGGTTATCCGGACTGACGTCGTACAGCCCGGCGGACGCGCGCTTGCCGAATCGCGCGCCGGCGAGCGCCGGCAGCCGATGCTGCGCGAGCTCCGCGCTGCGCGCGAGCCCGTCCCAATCGACGTGGCGGTCGAAGCTCGAGTGTTGATCGCGCCGCCCGGACATCTGGATGGACTGCCCTTCCCGCCGGCAGGCCCAGCCGACATGGAGGTCCAGGATGAGTGGGAACGTGGCCGGCAGGCCATCGAACGGCTCGGAGACGAAGGTCGTGCGCCGGTACGGCGTGACCGGCACCTCGATGCCCGCGAGCTTCCCCACCTGACCCGCCCAGGGTCCCGCGGCGTTGACGACCATGCCCGCGGCGATCGGGCCGCTGCTCGTCTCGACACCGCGGACCCGGCCCGACGAGGTCGTGATGCCCGTGACGGTGACGCCCTCTCGGACCTCGACGCCCGCGTCGCGCGCGCGCCGCGCGTAGGCCTGCGTCGCCTCGTTCGGCCCCGCGACCGCGTCCTCGGCGCTGTACGTCGCGCCGGTGAGGTCGTCTACGCGCAGCCCTGGAACGAGCGTCGCCGCCTCCCCAGGCTCGATGAACCGTGACGGCACGCCGAACCGGTTCTGCAGCGCGACGTTGCGCTTGAACATCTCGCGCTCCTCGGCGGTCTGCGCCAGGAAGAGGTAGCCGATCTCGCGGTAGTCGGCCGGCAGGCCAAGCTCCTCCTCGAAGCGCCGCCACGCGGCGACGGACTCGAGCGAGAACCGGATGTTGATCTCCGTCGAGAACTGGCTGCGGATGCCGCCGCCCGCCGCGCTCGTCGTCCCGGATCCGAGCTTGTCCTGCTCGAGCAGCACGACGCCACGGCCCGATCCGCGCCTCGCCAGGTGGTACGCGATGCTCGTCCCGACGATGCCGCCACCGATGATCACGATGTCGGCGGTGGCGCTAGGGCTCATGCGCCGCCGTTCTGACCTCGAGCCCGCGACGCTCGTCGGTCACTCGTCGAGCCCGAACAGCGTCGCCGCGCCGCGGATGAGGCCGACGCGCTCGGGCCGCATCACCTCGTGGAGCGCGAGGGCGACCGTCGGCACGTACGCCTCGCGCCCGAAGACATCGTGGCTGATCGTGAGGATCTCGTCCGCGCCCGCGAACACGATCTCGTGCCGCCCGACGAACAGCGGAAGCCGGAGGCTGTGGATCCGCACCCCGCCCTCGACCCCGCCACGCGTGCCTCGCACCACCTCGTGGTCGACGGGAGGATCGGGGAAGTCCGAGCCGCGCGCCTCGCGCATTGCCCGGGCGAGCGACACCGCCGTGCCCGAAGGGGCGTCCTTCTTGCGATCGTTGTGGGCCTCGACGATCTCCACCGTCTTCATGGTCCGGGCAGCGATGCGCGCGAGGTGCTCCATGAGCACGCCGCCGATACGGAAGTTCGGCGCCCACATCGCCGCGATCCCGCGCTCGCGCGCGGCCTCATCGACCGCGGCCAGCGTGGCCTCGGTCACGCCCGACGTTCCGCTCACCGGGCGCACGCCGGCCGCGATCGCGCGGAGCAGGATGTCGTGCGCGGCGGCGGGCACGGTGAAGTCGACGAGCGCATCGGCGCGGCCGAGCAGCCGGTCCACGGTCGCGGGCGGATCGGAGCGGTGGAACCCGCCGACGACCTCGATGCCAGGTTCTCGCCCGAGGCCGCTCGCCATGAGCTGGCCCATCCGGCCGGACGCGCCCGCGACGACGACGCGCACGGCCTCGCTCATCTGGAGCCCTCCCGATCGGGGATCGTGTGCTCGCGACCTACACGTGGGACGCCGCGCGGGCGGGACCGGCGAGCGCGTCGAGGCTGATCAGGTCCGCGGCGCAGCGGCCCTGGCCGCCACAGGTGCAGTGGGACGGGCCGCTCGCGTAGCTCGGCGCGAACAGCCCCTGCGCCAGTCGACGGGCACGCTCCTCCTCGAGACCCCATGAGCGCCAGTTCGGCCGGGTCTGTTCGAGCACCGCCTCCGGATCGCCGAGCCGGCACGCCGCCTGGTAGCGATCGGGATGGGCGCACCCGAGGGCGTCGGCGAGGATGGATATGGGATGGCGCACCGCGAGCCGGTCGCTCGAGAAGCGCGACCACCATTGCTGGCCGGTGTGATGCATGGCCGCCATCGTGTCGGCTCCGCGCTCGGCGAACAGCTCCGCGAGGCGCGTCCGGCGTCGCTCGACCTCGTCGGGCGCGAGCGGCGCGGTCTCGAGGATCTGCACGCCGTTCCGCATCCCCGCGACGTTCGAGATCTCCTCGTCCACCAGACCGACGACCTGAACGCCCGGGACCAGCGCGAGGACGCGCGCGGCGGTCTCGGTCGCCTCGCTGTGGACGGGACTGATCGCCTGCCCGAGGACCAGTACCTTCGCGGGCACCTCGCGCCGCCAGGGAACGCGGTCGCCCCGCTCCCGGAGCGTCTGCTCCAGGAACGTGTACATCTGCTGATTCGCCGGACGGTCTCGGCCGAGCAGCCGCTCGCGGCGCTCGATGTCGCCATACGTGTTCTGGCATTGGGTGCACATGTGCACCATCCGCTTGGCGCCCCAGGCGACGGCCCGCCCCACCGACGCGTCGTTCATCCGCGCAGCGGCCTCGGGCTCCCCGGCGCCGCGGTAGTACGTCCCGCAGCAGAACAGCCGGCCGGATCCCGCGGCGAACGACACGCCCAGGGCTTCGAGCACGCTCACCGTGTCGAGCAGCACGTGGGGTGAGTGCTGCGTCCCGCAGCTGAGGTTGACGAACACGTCGACGGTGCGGTCCGGTCTTACGTTGCGGTCCAGCCAGCTGACCTCCTCGCGCGCCACGAGGAGATGCCCGGCGTCCTCGAACGCGGTGAAGAAGCCGGCATAGTCGGGCGGCGCGGCCGGCTTCGGTCCGCCGATCGTGCGCGCGATGCCGGCGACGTAGAGCCGCTCGGGCTCGATCCCGCCGAGCGCCTCGCGAAGGCGATCGAGCTCGTCGAGCGTGGGCAGGATGTCCCCCGCCTCGATGTGGGCGTACCAGGACGGCTCGATGCCCGCGAGCTCGGCGAGCCGCTCGGGTGTCTTTATCCCCGCGGCCGCGCGTTGCGTCGCGAGCTCGTTCGGGTACGCGACCGTCGTCGTCATTCTCTGGATCGTCTCCCGATATCGTCTGTCGTTACAGGGAATGATACGCGCCGACCGCTCCGCCAGGCGGCGTGCAACATGCCGGCCGATCGCGCGGTCACTTGTAGTAGAAGGTCATCGGCAGCGCGTTCATCGACGTGCGCATGCCCACCGCGTTCACGATCCGAGCGGGCATATTGGCGAGGCTCGTCTTCGCGTAGCGCACGCCGTACGACGTGAGCCCCTGGCCGATGATCCCGATGGTGAAGACCTGATCGACGTGCGTTCGGACCACCTCCTTGCCGAGCTCGATGCGCTCCTTCTCCGGCGCGGAGAAGCCCTTCGCCCAGAGCTCCATGAACTGCTTCAACGCGGGGAAGGGCTCCTTCCCCTGCTTGCCACCGCTGCGCATCCATGCGGCGTAGGGGACGCCCATGATCGCCGAGAAGCCACGCCCACCCGGCAGGACGAAATCGCTGACGAGGAAGACGTCCTCGCTGCCGGTGTTGTTGCCGACCATCTGCGCCGTGTTGGCGCCGATCCGCTCGAGCGCCAGCGTGGCGTTCACCGTCTGGACCGTGAGGTCGATACCGAGCTTCTGCCACTGGCGCTTGATCACCTCGGCCACCTGCGGGAAGTCGGCCAGGCGGTTCACCGCCAGGAACTCGAGCGTGATGTGCCCCTTGCCGTCCTTCCGGAGGCGGTACCCATCGCCGTCCTTCTGCGTCAGGCCGATCTTGTCGAGCAGCTGGTTGGCCTGCGCCACGTCCAGCGTCGCCCACTTCGTCCGCCACTCCTTGCCCGGCGAGTACTTGTTGTTGTCGGCCGGGACCGCCGCCCCGGGCGTGCCCGTCCCCAGGAGGAACGTCTCGTTGATCTGATCGCGGTCGAGGCCCATCGAGAGCGCGCGCCGGAAGTCGACGTTCCGAATGAGCTCGCCGATCTCGGGATCGGCGTCGTACGCGAGGTTGAGATTGATGCCGAGCCCGCCCTGCTCGGGATCGATGTAGATCTTGTAGCCGCTCCGCTGCTGGCCGTCGACGAGCACGGGCAGCTTCGACACGTCGAAGAGCCGGTCCTGGAAGTCGTAGTCCCCGGCCACCGCGCGCAGCGCCACGACCTCGAGGTCCTGAACGTAGCTGTGATTGATCGTCCCGATGTACGGAAGCTGGTTGCCGTCGGTGTCGACCCAGATGCTGTACGGGTTCCGCTCCATGATGAAGGTCGTCGGGTCGTTCATCGGGCGGGTCGTCCGCCAGGGTGTCAGCACGGGGAGCTCGGGATTGAGCAGCCAGTCCGTCTTCCTCTTGAAGAACGTCGCCCAGCCGTTGAACTTGCCGTCGGCGACCATCTTGTCGATCTCAGGCTGCGACACGTACTTCGGGTGGAACTTGGACAGGTAGTGCTTCGGTGCGATGAGGCCGAGCCCACGATCGCCCGAGCTGCTCATTCCGCCAATGTCGCCGCCGCTCGCGAACCGCTCGGGGAGCAGGTAATTGGGATCGGGCGAGACGAATCGGACGCTGTACGCGTCGATCTTCTCGATGACGACGTCCTTGCCGTTGATCTGCAGATCCGCGCTCGGCGCCGCCACGAGCTGCCGGTTCTTGTACATGTCCTCGTACCAGAACAGGATGTCGTCGGCAGTGAACGGTGCGCCGTCCGACCACCTCATGCCGCGCCGCAGCTGCACCGTGACGACCTTGCCATCGCCGCTCGGCTCGTACGCGCGCGCCACGTTCGGGACGAGCTTCGTCCACTGGTAGTCCCAGTAGAGGAGGCTGTCGGGGCCCGCGGCGAAGCGGAACGCCGTACCGTCCGCGGTGCCGAGGAACGCCTTGCGGATCACGCCGCCGTATTTCCCGGTCTCGTGGACCGGCTTGATGACGAGCGGGTCCTGACCGATCCGGTCCGCCACCGCTGGGAGCTTGCCCTGCTGCACGAGGGCGGCGAGCTCCGGCGCCTCCTTGAACGTCTTCGGGAACTTGCTCGCGTCGAGGATGATCTCGCCACCCTCGAGCTTCCCCAGGGCGAAGCGCCCGGCCGTCCCGGGCGCCTCGCTCGACTGCTGCTGGGGCGACGAATTCGGGAAGCAGGCGGTGAGCAGCGATGCCCCGCCCGCGGCCGCGGTCAGCCGCAGGAGCTCGCGCCGTCGCAACTTCAGGCCGCCCACCGGTACCTCCTCGCGCCGACTTGGTCCATCATCAGTGATGAAAGATAATGTCGGAGATGGAAGCGGGCAACCGGCCACTAAAGTTCACCCGATGACCGCTCGATCGACGGCCTCGCCCATTTCGCGAGGCGACAAGCCCGATCCGGCCGCGCTCTACCGGCTCCAGGACGAGCCGGCCCGACTGCTCGTGGCGAAGGACGAGGTCCGCTGGATGACGCGCGCGGCCGAGCCCGACCGCACCGTGGAGGTGTTCCTCCTCCTCGGGTGCGGGGCCCGCGGACTGCCGCACCTCCTGCTCGACAGCGTCGCGGTGCTCGAAGCCCTGGGTGTGAGCTTCGTCGCCGGCGCCGGCCAGCAGTTCTGTTGCGGCAACCCCTACCGTCCCGATCGGCTCGATGCGGCCGACCGGTTGACGGCTTCCTCGATCGATCGGATGACGGCCTGGGGAGCGAAGAGCCTCGTCCACTGGTGCACCGCGTGCCAGCTGACCTTCGGCGCGTGGTCGCGGGGCGACGATGAGGTCTGGTCGGGCGGACGGTCCATGCCGCTCCAGGCCCGCCGCGGTCCGCAGGATGCGGTCGAGAACATCCACATCCATACGTTCATCGAGCGCCGGCTCCGCGAGCTCGGCGACCGGGTTGCATGGAAGAACGAGGTGCGGGCGCGCGTGCTCGTCGAGGGTCACCCGGAGCTGACCGAGGTGCACGACGTCGCGCGCTCGACCGGAGCGCGGATGCTCGAGCACGTGCCCGGGGTCGAGGTGCTCGGCTACGTGGATCCGCCGGCGGTCTTCACGCGGCCGGGCTCGAACTGCAGCAACGCCCTGACCGGGCTCACCGTGCACGACGTTCAGCGGATCCGCGCGGATCTCGCCGCGCAGGCGCGCGCCCGGGGAGCCGACACGGTGAGCTGCCAGCACCACAACTGTCACCGGACCTGGTCGCGCTTCGCGAGCGAGCGGCTCGCGGTGAAGCAATGCGTCTCGATCGTGGCCGAGGCGCTCGGCGTCGCGAGCCCGGACCGCCATCAGTCCTTCGCGCTCCTCGGCGACGCGGAGGCGGTCGTCGAACAGGCCGCTCCGATCTGGCGCTCGTGGGGGCTCACCCGGGATGACGCCGGCGCCCTCGCGCGCGACATCTTCGATCCGAAATACGCCGAGAAGCCGGCGTGCCCCTGCGGCGGCGACATCAGCAAGTGCACGGAGGAGCCCCTTGTGCAGGTGACGAGCGCGGCGCGCCCGCCCAGGTAGCTCCTAGGGCGAAAGATCGCCGTGCCGAGCTTCTGTGCGGCGCCCTGTCGAAGCCGGCGCGGGGAGGCCAGGCCTGACGCTACTTGGCCGAGGCGGTCGCTCTACGCCCGCCGCGGGTGGCCGACCACGCGAGCCTGGCCATCGCGAGCATGCCATCGAAGTGGTCCGCGACGGCTTTCTCAGCGGCGTCGGGATCGTGCCGCCGGATCGCATCGATGAGCCGGCGGCCGAACGGCAGGTCCACGACATCGCCGCGCTCCTCCAGCACGCGCTCCAGGAGCCGCGCGATCTCCGCATCGCGGCGGAGCATGCGGGAGACCGATCCGAGTACGGGGTTGTGGCTGGCACGGGCGAGCTCCTCGTGCAGCCCCATCAGCGTCTCGCCCCGCTTGATCGCCTCGTAGTGGGTGCGGAACTCGGCCAGATCCTTGACCGTGGCGTTCGTCGCCGCGGCACGCGCGAGCTCGCGTTCCACACCCCGGCGCGCCAGCAGGATGTTGATCAGATCGGCGAGCGTTGCCGTCCGCAGCTGAGCCACGAAGTGCCGCGCGTGCATCTGGCGATCGCGACGGTCCTGCAGGCCGCCGAGGGTCCTGCGGCCTTTCGGCGTGATCGATCGCCCGAGTCGACCCCGCGGCGTGGTGTACCCGAGGCGGTCGAGCTCCCGCAGCAGCCGGCCGACGGTGGGCTCGCTGAGGTCGAAGTCGTCGCGAAGGAGCTGAGCATGGATCGTGCTCGCTCCGATCGGTCCGCGCGCCGTGCTGAGGATCGCGAGGACCGCGGCGACGAGATCCTCGCGGACGATGCGCCCGGGATCCGGAGGACGAGCCGACATCCGCGAGGAGCGTAGCGGCGCGACGCGTCGTCGGACGCGCTCGCTGGCGATCACCGCCGGCTCGCCGTCGTCTCTCCCGCCGCGAGATCGTGGACCGGCCGCCCGGCGCGGCGGACGTACACCGACGGCGCCTCCGGCCGGCGCCCGGTCTCGGTCACGTTCGAGACCTGCGGGTTCCGATGCGCGAACTCGATCTCCGCGAGCCGCCCGTCGATGTCCGCGCTCAGCACGCCGCCGTACGACGCGTTCCTCCGGCGCGCGGCGAAGCGGTAGCGCCGCAGACCGCCCTCGTCCGCGATCCGCTCGATCCGATACGCCGTCGACCGTGTCTGGTGATCAGGCGGCATGCCCGGTCCGATGAGCTGGACCTCCGCGCTCTCGCCCATGCCGAGCGCGC
>DASWCU010000091.1:0-5831 GCA_036389935.1 Candidatus Limnocylindria bacterium | reverse complement strand
CCGCCGAACAAGACGAAGCTGAACTCCGGCCCGATGACCGGCGCGGCGTTCGCGATCTGGTAGCCCACGGTGACCGCCCAGAACGCGAGCTGGTCCCAGGGGAGCAGGTACCCGGTGTAGCTCAGGAGGATCGTGAACACGAAGAGGAGCGTGCCGATCACCCAGTTGAACTCGCGCGGCGGCTTGTACGAGCCGGTGTAGAAGACCCGGATCATGTGGAGGAACACGGTGATGACCATGCCGTGCGCGGCCCAGCGATGCATGTTCCGCAGGATCTGGCCGAACACGACGACCGTCTCGAGGTCCTTGAGGTCGGTGTAGGCGAGGTCGGTCGTCGGGTGGTAATAGAACATGAGCAGCGTCCCGGTGAGCGTGAGGACGAGGAACAGGAAGAACGTCAGCCCGCCCATGCACCACGTGTACGGGATCGCGAGCGCGTGACGGCGGACCTTCACCGGATGGAGGTGGAGGAAGACGTTCGTGAAGACGGCGAGCGACTGGTTCTTGCGCGAGTCCGGGTAGCCATGGCGGAAGAGCGACCGCCAGATCGCGCCGGCCTTGGCCCGGCGCCACATCTCGGCCGGAAGGTCGAGCATCGCTAGTGGCTGCGCGCCGTGTCGCGCTCAGGCGCTCGCATCGGCGTGCCCTTTCCGTCGGTGTGGGAACCGTTGCCGTTGCGCCCGTTCCCGTTGAGCTGCTTGTACCCGGCCGCGGCGACGGGATCGTACATCGGGAGCGGCCGGATGCTCCGGCCTCCGCCGACGGTGAGGTCGAGGTGGATCTCGTCGTCGATCGACTCCTTCGGCAGCGTGCGGCCGATCGACGGGGTCACCGTGCCGTAGCGGTTCATCGTGATCGCGTCGGTCGGGCAGCGGATGATGCAGAGGGCGCAGCGGATGCAAGCGGTCTCATCGAGGAAGAACGCGACGCCGTTCTGCCACTTCTTCGCCTCTCCCACGCCGGGGATCGAGCCGTCGTCGACGACGTCCGCCATGTCGACCATGTGGATCACGTCCATCGGGCAGACGTCGACGCACCCGCCGCAGATGATGCAGAGCTCGCCGACGATCTCGATGTTGAAGTTGCACTTCAGGCAGCGGTCGGACTCGGCGACCGCCTGCGCGACCTCGTAGCCGCGGTTCACCTCGAGGAACAGCCCGCGCCGCTCGCCTTTCGTGAGCTTCGGCATCTCCTGGCGCGGGATGCGGTCGTAGTCGACGGACATGTTGTGGTAGACGCGCGCGAGCTCGCCCTCGCCGGAGATCAGTCCGACGTTGTCGGGCGTGCTCGAGCGGCGGAGCGTCACGATCTCGTGGTACTCGGGCACGTCGACCGCGAGCGCGATCGGGTCGAGGTAGCGCGCGACCTGTTGGGCGGCCGAGCGGCCCTCGGCGACGGCCTCGATGATCGTCGTCGGCCCGGTCCGGTAGTCGCCCGCGATGAAGATCGACTCGACCGCCGTCTGGAACGTCTGCGGGTCGACCTTCAGGTCGCGCCAGCGCTTCACGCGGAACTGCTCGAACTCGCCGAGGAACGTGTTGTCCGGCGCCTGCCCGAGCGCGAGGAGCACCGTCTCGCACGGGATCTCGAACTCGCTTCCCTCGATCGGCTCCGGCGCGCGCCGGCCGCTCCGGTCCGGCGGGCCGAGCCGGTTGCGGACGAAGCGCACCGCGCGGACGTGGCCGCCCTCATCCGCGAGCACCTCGACCGGCGAGGCCAGGTAGACGAACTCCATGCCCTCGCGCTCGGTCTCGGTGAGCTCCTCCTCGTCGACGACCATCTCGTCGCGGCCGCGGCGGTACACGATGTAGATGTCGTCGGCGCCGAGGCGCCAGGAGGTCGAGGCGCAGTCCATCGCGGTGTAACCGCCGCCGAGGACGACGACCCGCTTCCCCACCTCGACCGGCCGGCCGCGGTAGGCCCGCTCGAGGAACACGATGCCCGCCATGACCCCGGTCGAGTCCTCACCCGGGATACCGATGTAGTTCGGCTCGAAGCAGCCGGCCGTGACGAGCACCGCGTCGTAGCGCTCGTGGAGCTCGCGCAGCTTCACGTCGCGGCCGACGTAGGTCGAGAGCCGCAGCTCGACGTTGTCGTTCACGATGCCCGCGACGTCGCGGTCGATGACCTCGCGCGGCAGCCGGAATGGCGGGACCCCGGCGAGCGTCGTGCCGCCGGCCATGTCGAGCGCGTCGAACACGGTCACGCCGAACCCGAGCTTCGCGAGGTCGCTCGCCGCCGAGAGCCCCGCGCACCCCGCGCCGACGATCGCCACGCGCTTCGCCGGCGGCCCGTAGACCGGGGGCGCCGGCTGCGCGTACGGCCGGCCGTCGACGCGGACGTTCTCGTGCGTCCAGTCGGAGAGGAACTTCTTCACATAACGGATCGAGAGCGGCTTGTCGACCTCCTTGCGCCGGCACGCCGTCTCGCACGGCGCGGCGCAGACGGAGCCGCAGATCGAGGCCATCGGGTTGGGATCGAGGGCCAGCTCCCACCCCTTCTCGAACTCGCCCGCCGCGGCGAGGTTCAGGTAGCCGCGGCAGTTCGTGCGGACCGGGCAGGCTTCCTGGCACGGGATGTTGTCCTGATACCAGGAGGGCCCGACCTCGACCACCTGGTAGAGCTCTCGCACGGCAGACTCATGCTACGGATGCGTAGTGGGGTGTCAAAACGCGCGCCGATCATCGAGCGCAAGACGCGCCTCGATGGATCGGTCGTCGAATTCGCGTGCGCGATCCTCGCGCTCGAGCCCGGTCGGCGCGCCGTGCTGCGCTACGACATCGATCGCGAGTGGCGTGTCGCGGACGGCCGCATCGTGGTGCCGAACGGCGCGGTGACGGCCGCGCACTACTGGATCGACCGTCCGTACAACGTGTACCACTGGCTCGACGGCGCCCGCACGCTGGGCCACTACTTCAACGCCGGGCTCACCGACGAGATCACCGCCGAGCGCGTGAGCTGGCGCGACCTCGTGGTCGACGTGCTCGTCGCGCCGGACGGCACGTTCGAGATCCTCGACGAGGACGAGCTGCCGGCCGACCTCGCGGCGGAGCACCGGAAGGCCATCGCGCGCGCGCTCGAGGCGATCGTCACGAACCCGCGCCGGCTCGTCGCCGAGATCGAGCGCGAATCCCGCGCCCTGCTCTGAAGGAGCGTGGCGCGGCAGGCATCCTGCTGCGAGCGCTTGTTGGCGAGGAGGTGCGGCATGCGCATCGATCTGGGCGCGAAGGTCAGGACGAACGACGGGCAGGACGCCGGGACGATCGAGCGCGTGATCGTGGACCCGAGCACGAAGGATGTGACCGCGTTCGTGCTGTCCACGGGCGGGCTGCTCGGTCGTCAGGTGCTGCTGCATCGCGATGAGCTCGGCGACCGGACCGCGGACGGCGACGCGATCCGGTTGACGGCCACGAAGGCCGACCTCGATGGCCGTCCCGACTTCGACGCGAGCCGGTACACGACGCCGCCTGAGGTCGGTGAGGCGCCGTTCGGCTACCCCTATTCGGCGCTCCTCTGGCCGATCGATGAGGCCGAGCCGGTGGTGATGCCGCCGCGAACGCGGCAACCGCAGATCGATCGCGGCACGCCGGTCGTCGATCGCGACGCTCATGAGGTCGGTGTGGTCGAGGACGTGCGCTTCCACAGCGAGACCGGCGAGCTCGCCGGGCTCACGATCCGCGCCGGCGGCCTGATCGAGACGTCGTTCGGTGGCGGGGCTACGCGCGAGCTCCCCGCGTCCGAGGTCGCCGGCTTCGAGGGCGGCAGCGTACGGCTCAAGCTGACGAAGGCCGAGGTCGAGCAGCGACTCTCGGCGACGGAGCGTGCCCGCCGGCGCGCGTAAGGAGCTGGAGAGATCCGCCCCACTCGCCGGCTGAGCTGCTGAGCGACAGGGCATTCGCGCCGACGCTTCGCCGGGCCGGCGCTACCCAAAATCAGATTCTCTGATATCGTGCCGTCAAGGATCGACCGATGACGAGACGAATGGCCAAGACCATCAGCGCGACCGAGGCCGCCCGGCGTTTCTCCGAAGTCCTGGACGAGGTGGAGCACCGCGGCATCGCGTTCGACGTCGAGCGGCACGGCAAGCGGATCGCGACGATCGTGCCTTCCCGGCCGACCGCTCGCGCCACGTCGTGGAGTGAGTGGCTCGAGCGGCGCAGGCGCGGTCCGCAGTTCGACACGCAATTCGCTTCTGACCTCCGCGAGATCCGCCGCTCCCAAGGTGAGCTGCCGAAAGGGAATCCCTGGGAACGCTCCTCGACACGTCGATCCTGATCGAACATGAGCGGGGCGCCGCGCTGGATCTGCCCGAAGGCGAAGTCGGCATCGCGGCAATCACCCTCTCAGAGTTGCTCCACGGCGCACATCGTGGGGCGGCGCGGGAGCGCGCGATCCGCGAAGCCGGCATCGAGGACCTACTTGACACGACCGTCGTCATCCCATTCGACGAGACCGTCGCGCGCGTTCACGCGAGGCTTTGGGCCGACCTCGCGGGACGAGGAGCAATGGTAGGCCCGCACGACCTGCAGATCGCCGCGACCGCCGTGGCTCTGGGCTGGGAGCTGGCGACGCTCGACCGCGTCGCGTTCTCGCGCGTCCCAGGACTTCGACTCCGCGCGCCGTAGCGCCGCGCCGGCCGGCTACGGCGTGCGGGCCGGGAACTCCGATCGGATGGCGTGCAGCCAGCGCGTCGCCTCGGCCGGCGAGCGAAAGCGGTGCACTACGAGGCCGGCGTGCATCGGCTCGGCGAGGAACCGCGGCCACATGCGCCTGCGGCGCCAGTACGAGCGGAACACCCAGACGTAGAGCGAATCCTTGGAGAGGTACGCGTTGCTGAAGCGCTCGCGGTTGTCGTTCCATAGCCGCTCGCGCTGGATGATGCGGCGGTTCGTCCGCCAGAACAGCCGCCAGAGGACGAGCCACAGCGGGTAGTCGAGCCACACGAGCGTGTCCGCGCGGCCCCAGGTGAGATCGCGCACGAACGAGTAGTTGCCGTCGACCACCCACGCGTCGCCCGCGGTCGCGGCGGCGACGCGCTCGCGGAAGATCGGATCCGGCGTCTCTGTCCAGTTCGGGCCGTGACGGATCGCGTCGAGCTCGATCGCAGGCACGCCCATCCGGTACGCGAGCTCGCGCGCGAACGTGGTCTTCCCCGATGCGGTGCTCCCACCGACCACGACACGACGCATGGGCAAAGACGATAGAGTCGGAAGCCCGTGAAGCTCCACGAATTCCAGGCGAAGCATGTCCTCTCAGAGGCGGGCATCCCGATCCCCGAGGGACGTATCGCGGCCACACCCGAGGAGGCCGAGGCCGCGGCGAGCGAGCTCGGCCCGCCGGTCGTGGTGAAGGCGCAGGTCCACGTCGGCGGCAGAGGCAAGGCCGGTGGGATCAAGCTCGCGCGGACGGCCAGCGAGGCGCGCGATCACGCGCGCGCGATCCTCGGGATGGAGATCAAGGGTCTCGTCGTCCATCGCGTGTACGTCGAGCGGGCGGCGAAGATCGCGCAGGAGCTCTACCTCGGCGTCACGATCGACCGCGACCGCCGCCGGCCGGTGGTGATGGTCTCGACGGTCGGCGGGATGGATATCGAGGACGTCGCGGCCTCGCAGCCGGACAAGATCGCCCGCGGCTGGCCGGACCCGCTCCTCGGCCTCCAGCAGTACGCGGCGCGCTCGCTCTGCTTCACCGCCGGCGTGCCCGAGGAGCAGCGCGAGCACGTCGTGGACATCGCGCTGCGGCTGTACGGCGTGTTCCAGCACAACGACGCGATGACGGTCGAGATCAATCCCCTGTTCATCCAAGAGGACGGCTCGGTGATCGCCGGAGAC
>DASWCU010000090.1:0-17049 GCA_036389935.1 Candidatus Limnocylindria bacterium | reverse complement strand
TCGGCTACATGGAGCGTGTGAATCTCCCGGCGGACCTCATGGCGTTCGCCCGGCCGCGCTCGACCCTTCTTCGTTCGGGCGTCGCGATCCACACCGCTGTCTGGGACGCGGGCTACTCCGGGCGCGGCGAGGGCCTGCTCTCGGTGCTCGACCCGCGCGGCTACCGGCTCCAGCGGGTCGCGCGCGTGGTGCAGCTCGTCTTCCTCCGGCTGGCCTCCGCGGTCGGCGAAGGCTATCGCGGCCGCTATCACGGCGAGGGCACGTGACCCCGCCGGGCAGAGATCGAGGAAGAAGGGCTGTGAGCGACGAGCGGCTTCGCCGCGGAGACCGAGCGACGAGCGGCTCCGCCGCGAGGAGCGAGTCCACCAGCCCTGAGCGCCTCTCTGGACGAAGGCCAGAGATCGAGCAGGAGCGAACGCCACCAGCCCTGAGCGCGTCTCCTGCCCGCAGGGCAGAGATCGAGATGGAGCCGAACGGTCCGTACATCGTCCACGGTCCGGCGGTCATCGTCGACGCCGACGGGCACGAGCGCGAGGTGCCAGCAGGCCACACGGTGAAGCTCTGCCGGTGCGGTCACTCGGCGACGAAGCCGTTCTGCGACGAGACGCACCGCACGGTCGATTTCGTCTCGCGCCCGCGCTTCGAGCCGGAGGTGCGGCGCTGATCCGAACCTGATCCGGGCCTCAGACCCCCACGTCGCGCCGCCGCATGACGACCAGCGCGACCGCCGTCCCGACGAGGCCGATGGCGACGAGGATCGCGATCCCGCCGGGATCGTCCTTCGACAGCGGCATCCCGTACAGCGTGTAGATCGACGTCTTCCGCACCCAGTCGGGCCAGTTGAAGATCGAAGCGAATTCCAGATCGAAGTAGGAGACCGCGGAGACCGCACCGAGGAGCGCGACCGCGACGCGGGGCCGCCAGCCGACGAGCGCGTGCCCGACGGCGCCGAGCGCGAATGCGACCGGCAGCGTGAGCGCCGTCGCCAGCAGCATGCGCTCGAGCGGGACCGTGATGTCGTAGATCCGCGCCGCGCCGTAGACCGCGAGCGTGCTCAGCGCACCGAGGATCGCGATCGCGACGAGCAGCGCGGCGATCCGCTCCAGGACGATGCGCGAGCGCGAGGCGGTGGCCGCAAGGGCGGTCTCGAGCCGGCCGTCGGCGTCCTCCGACGCCCACGCGTTCACCTGCGCGATGACGAAGACCGAGAGCAGGAGCAGCGCCGTCCCGAACCAGACGACCCCCACGACGTCGGAGTAGGCGGCGATGTTGTTCTGCTCGAAGTACGCCCGCATACCGGGTACGTCCCGGAGCGAGTCCACGAGGGTCCGCGCGATGGACGTCAGGAAGTAGCCGAGCACCGCGAGGCCCAGTGCCCAGCCGGCGATCCAGAACCGCTGCTGGTCAACGGCGGCGAGCACCGGCAGCCGCAGGAACGGATCGGACGACGGACACGCGGTCGGCCGACCCCGGCCGGCTCGGACGCGGATCAGCGGGCCGCCGAGGTCGCGTCGGCCGAACGCGATGGCGGCGAAGACCATGAGCAGGAGCGTGGTCAGGAAGAGCGCGGCTGTCGCAGGGAGATCCAGCCCGCGACCTTCGAGCAGCGGCGCGCTGCGCTCGAACGCATAGAACGGAGAGAAGTTTTTGAACCAGCCGACGTCGATCCCGCTCCGGTCGGCCGAGTTCACCACGAACGTCGCGACGAGCAGCATGCCCGCGGTGATCGACGCGGCCCGTCGCGTGATCGCGAGCTGCGCGATCGCGATCCCGAGGCCGAACCCGGTGAGCGTGAGCGCCAGGAGCGCCACCGCTTCCAGTACGAGCGGGCCGAACGGCAGGGGTTCCTGTGCGAGCGCCGCGCCGACCGCGGTCAGCGCGAGCGTCACCGTGAGCGAGAGCGTCGCCGCGACCGCGAAGCCGGTGCAGCGGGTGAGGAGCCAGCGGACGCGCGACACCCCGGTGCTGAGCCACTGTTCGACGAGCCCGCGCTCCTCGTCGCCGCGCCCGGCCCCGGTGGCGGCCAGCATCGCCCAGATCGCGTAGATCAGGCCGACCGAGCTGAGGTCACGCCAGGTCAGGTAGCCGGCCACCGTGTCGAGCTGCACCGGCCTGGGCAAGAGGTACGAGAGCTGCTGCCCGAGCACGGACATCTGCGCCGCGAACGCCACCCGTTCGGCGTGCGTGGTCCCCGCGACCTGAAGGTAGCCGAGCGAGTTGAGCAGCCCGGCGACCGCGCCCATCGCGGCGGTTGCGATGAGACCCGTGCGGTGCGACCGCAACGCGAGCCGGAAGAGGATCACGCGGTCCCGTCCGGGCGCGCGTAGTAGCCGAGGAAGATCTCCTCGAGCGTCGGCTCACGACTCGAGAAGGTCGCCACGCGGCTCCCCGCGAGCGCGGCCATGAGCGGCTCGAAGCTCCCCCGATACATGCCGCGCACGCGGTGGTCCTCGATGGCGAGCCGTTCGAGTCCGGCGAGCGCGCGCAGCCGCTCGATCGGCGGGGCGTCGGCGAACTCGATGTCGACGTGGTGGGCGCGGATCCCGGTGAGCTCGTCGAGCGCCCCGACGGTGACGAGATGGCCCTCGCGGACGATGCCGACGCGGTCGCACACGTGCTCCACCTCGGACAGCACGTGGGACGAGATGAAGACCGTCGCGCCGCGGGCTCGCGCGTCGCGCACGAGGCCGTAGAACTGCTGCTGGTGCAGCGGGTCCAAGCCGGTCGTCGGTTCGTCGAGGATCAATAGCGCCGGCCGGTGCGCGAAGGCGATGAGGAGCGCGAGCTTCTGTTTGTTGCCGTGCGAGTACTCGCGGTACCGGCGGCCGAGGTCCAGGTCCAGCCGCTTCGCGATCGCCTCGACCTCGCGGTCGTCGACGTCGGCGCGCAGTCCGGCGATGTACGCGACCACTTCCGAGCCGCGCCAGCCGCCGAACTGCGGCAGCTCGCCGGGGACGTAGCCCACCTTCCTCTTGACCGCCACCGACTCCCGATCGGTGTCGAGACCGAACACCGTCGCGGAGCCCCGCGTCGCGTGGCTCATCGCCATGAGTAGCTTGATGGTCGTCGTCTTCCCGGCGCCGTTAGGCCCGAGGTAGCCGAAGATCTCTCCCTCGCTCACCGTCAGGTCGAGATCGAAGACGCCGCGCCCGCTGCCGTAGTCCTTCGTCAGTCCATGGGTCGCGATCGCGTCGGTCATGCTGCCTCCCTCGTGTGCCGCCTGACGGTATGCCTCGGCGGCGGCCGTGCTACCGGTCGAGGCTCGGCAGGTCGATCCCGTGCGTCCGGGCGAACGCCACAGCGTCGGGATAGCCGGCGTCCGCGTGCCGCATGACGCCGGTGCCGGGGTCGGTCGTCAGCACGCGCTCGAGCTTCCTTCGACCGAGCTCCGTCCCGTCGGCGATGCAGACCATCCCGGCGTGGATCGAGCGGCCGATCCCGACGCCGCCGCCGTGGTGGACGGACACCCAGGTCGCGCCGGCCGCGGTGTTCACGAGCGCGTTGAGGATCGGCCAGTCGGCGATCGCGTCGCTCCCGTCGCGCATGCCCTCGGTCTCGCGATCCGGCGAGGCGACGGAACCGGAGTCGAGGTGGTCACGGCCGATCACCACCGGCGCGCTGATGTCGCCGCGACGCACGAGGTCGTCGATGCGCGCGCCGAACGCCGCCCGCTCGCCGTAGCCGAGCCAGCACACCCGGGCCGGCAATCCCTGGAACGGGACGCGTTCCGCGGCGAGCCGGATCCAGCGCGCGAGCAACGCGTCGTCCGGGAACAGCTCGAGCACGGCGGCGTCGGTCCGGTGGATGTCTGCCGGATCGCCCGAGAGCGCGACCCAGCGGAACGGTCCGCGGCCCTCGCTGAACAACGGACGGATGTAGGCCGGCACGAAGCCCGGGTAGCTGAACGCGCCGGCGAACCCTCCGGCCTGTGCTTCGCCGCGCAGGTTGTTGCCGTAGTCGAACGCCACCGCCCCGCGGCGGAGCAGCCCGACGATCGCCTCGCAGTGCCGCGCGATCGACGCGCGCGAGGCCGCGACGTAGCCGTCGGGATCGTCCGCGCGCAGCCGTGCGGCGGCGGGCACATCGGGAACGTATCCGTCGAGCGGATCGTGCGCGGACGTTTGATCCGTGACGACGTCCACCCGAACGTCGCGGCGCAGGATCTCCGGCAGCACCGCCGCGGCGTTCGCGACGAGCCCGATCGAGCGCGGCGTGCGCGCGGCGACGTGGGATTCGGCGACTGCGAGCGCGTCGTCCAGCGACGGCGCGATCTGGTCGAGGTAGCCCTGGCTCATCCGGCGCTCGGCGCGGGCCGGATCGATCTCGACGACGAGCGCGACGCCGCCGTTCATCGTGATCGCGAGCGGCTGCGCGCCGCCCATCCCACCGAGTCCGGCGGTGACGACGAGTCGGCCGGCGAGCGTGCCGTCGAAGTGGGTGCGCGCGACGGCCGCGAACGTCTCGTACGTGCCCTGCAGGATGCCCTGGGTCCCGATGTAGATCCACGAGCCCGCGGTCATCTGCCCGTACATCGTCAGGCCCATGGCTTCGAGGGCGCGAAATTCCTCCCAGATCGCCCACTTCGGCACGAGGAGCGCGTTCGCGATGAGGACCCGCGGCGCCCACTCGTGGGTGCGAAATACGCCGACGGCCTTCCCCGACTGGACGAGGAGCGTCTCGTCATCGCCGAGGCGTCGCAGCGTCGCGAGGATGCGATCGAACGCCGGCCACGACCGCGCGGCACGGCCGGTGCCGCCGTAGACGATGAGCTCGGCCGGCTTCTCGGCGACGTCCGGATCGAGGTTGTTCTGGAGCATCCGGAACGCGGCCTCCTGCGGCCACGCTCGGCATGAGAGCGTCGTGCCGCGTGGCGCGCGGACCGTCGGGGCGGCGACGCTCACGCCCCCATTGTGCGTGTGTGCGCATCCCGCGTCGCCAGCGGCATGCCTCGGCGCGCTCAGGCCCGCAGCGGAATAAAGCCGGCCGCCGCGAAGTCGCGGTCGAAGGTCAGCGCCTCCGTGATGCCGAGCGAGCGCATCACGGCGAAGCTGGTCGCGTCGACGAACGAGTACGGGCGCTCGTCGTGGCGCCGTAGCCAGACCAGCGCTTCACCCTCGAGTTCGCCACTGACGGACACGATCGCGAGGCGATGGGTGCGCTCCGTCGCGTCGAGGAAGTCCACCGCCGCTCGGTGTCCCACCTTCGCGCGAAGGTAGGTCCATGTCTCTCCCCGGACGTGGTTCGAGGTCACGAGCTCCGCTGTCGCGGCGGCGCGCAGCACCCGCAGCGACTCGGCATGCATCGGATCCCGAAGGTTGCGGAACGCGATCCAGAACGAGGTGTCGACGAAGCGCGCCAACGGTCAGACTTGTCGACGGCCGTGTGGCTTCCCGTAGACGACCTCGTCGATCGGCTCGGACTCGTAGTCGTCGGCGGCGGTCATGCCCCAGAGCGCGTCCTTTTCGAGCGGGGGCAGCGGCAATAGCTTCGCTCGTACGATCTCGCGCAGTAGCGCGCTCTTCGACCGGCGCCGGCGGCGGGCCTCCCGCTCCAGCGCGTCGTCCAGCTCCTCGTCCATCAGGATCTGCAATCGGCGCATGCCTGACACGATACACAATGTTCCAAAAGGTGTGTAGGAGACCCCGCGGCCACAGGTTTCCGGACGAGACCTACGCGAGCTCGCCCGCGACGTGACGGACGGCCGTCGCCAGGTGATCGCGGGCGATGATGTCGGCGACGAGCGCGATGTCCGGCGCGACCGGTCGGTCGTCGTCGAGCCGCGCGACGCGTTCGCGAACGACCCGCTTCGCCGCCTCGAGTGGCGCGGAGCTCGTCGCGCCGAGCAGATCGAGGCCCTGTGCCGCGCAGAGCGCCTCGATCGCGAGGACGTCGCGGGTATTCCGCACGACCGCCGCGAGCTTGTGCGCGGCATGGACGCCCATGCTGACGTGATCCTCCATGTCGGCGGACGTCGGGATGGACTCGACCGAGGCCGGCATCGCGCGCAGCCGGTTCTCGGCCACCAGCGCCGCGGCGGTGTACTGCGCGACCATGAACCCGGAGCTCGTGCCGGCCCCGGCGGTGAGGAACGGCGGGAGCCCGCTCGTGTGGCCGTTCGTCATGCGATCGATGCGCGTCTCGCTGATGTCGGCCAGCTCGGCCACCGCGATCGTGGCGAGATCGAGCGCGATCGCGATCGGCTGGCCGTGGAAGTTGCCACCGCTCACGACCCGCCGCTCCTCCGCGAAGATGAGCGGGTTGTCGGTGACGCTGTTGATCTCGATCTCGAGCACGCGTCTCGTGTGGGCGAGGGCGTCGCGCGACGCGCCGTGGACCTGAGGTATGCAGCGCACCGAATAGGGATCCTGCACGCGAGGATCGCCGACGCGGTGCGAGGCGACGAGCGGGCTGCCGTGGACCAGCCGGCGCAGGTTCGCGGCCACGAGCTCCTGTCCGGGATGCGGGCGGCTCGCATGGAGCGCCTCATCCCACGCCGTGTCGGTCGCGCGCAGCGCCTCGGCGGACAGCGCGCCGACGATGTCCGCGGACGTCGCCAGGATCTCAGCGTCGTGCAGCGCCAGGCAGCCGATGGCCGTCATCACCTGCGTCCCGTTGATGAGGGAGAGCGCTTCTTTCGGCGCGAGCTCGAGCGGTCGGAGCCCCGCGCGCTTGAGCGCTTCGGCGCCGCCGAGCCGCCGCCCTTCGAACGTCGCCTCGCCCTCTCCGATCAGGACGAGCGCGGCGTGGGCGAGCGGGGCGAGGTCACCGGATGCACCGACGCTGCCGTGCATCGGGATCACCGGGTGCACCTGCCGGTTCAGCAGATCGAGGAGGCGATCGATGGTCTCCGGCCGCACGCCGGATCGGCCCACCGCGAGGGTGTTCGCCCGGAGCAGGAGGATGGCACGGACCACGTCCTCGGCGAGCGGCTCACCCACACCGGCGGCGTGGCTGCGCAGCAGGTTGTACTGGAGGCGCACGAGATCGGGTCGCCCGATGCGCACCTGCGACAGGTCGCCGAATCCGGTGTTGACGCCGTAGACGGGCTCCTTGCCGTCGGCGAGCTCCGCGACGATCTTCGCGGCCGATCGGACGCGCTGCTCCGCGGCGCGGTCGAGCGCGACGGCGTCGCCGCCGCGCGCGACGTCGATGATGTCGGTGATGCCGAGGCTCTTCCCGTCGATGCGCAGGGTCGCCACGCGGTAATAGTGCGGGAGCCGGCGTCCCTACCGCTCCTCGCTGTGCTCCAAGTACCACTCGGCCAGCTCGACGTAATGGCGCGCCGCTTCGACGGTCCAGCGCGTGTCGTCCGGCCGCGCGTCACGGAGGACCCGGGCGGGGACGCCGGCGACGAGCTTTCCCGCCGGCACCCTCATGCCCTCCGGGAGGACGGCGCCTGCCGCGACGATCGTGCCGGTCCCGATGCTGCAGCGGCCGATGAGCACGGCCGCCTGTCCGATCAGGACGTTGCGCTCGACCGTGCTCGAGTGGACCAGAGCGTTGTGACCGACGGTGACGTCCTCGCCGATGATCACCGGTGCGCCCGCGTCGGTGTGCACGGTCGAGTTGTCTTGCACGTTCGAGCGCGCCCCGATCTCGATGCGATCCATGTCGCCGCGTAGCACCGTTCCGAACCAGACCGAGGCGTGCTCGCCCAGATCGACATCGCCGATCAGCACCGCCGTCGGCGCCACGAACGCCGTCGGATGGACGCGCGGGCTCTTGCCCTTGAACGCGTACGACGGCATGTCTCTTACGATATTCGCGTGATCATCATCATGCGGAAGGGCGCGACACGCGAGCAGATCGACCACGTCGTCGATCGCCTGCGCGAACGCGGTTACGGCGCGAACATCTCCGGCACCGAGGTCAACGTCATCGGCGCGATCGGCGTGCTCGATGACGACAAGGCTCGCCTCGCCGAACAGCTCGCCTCGCTGCCGGCGGTCGACCGCGTCGTGCCCGTCCTGAAGCGGTTCAAGCTCGCCTCACGCGAGTTCCAGCCCGAGCCGAGCATCGTCAGGGTGAACGGCCTCGCGATCGGCGATCCCAGCGGACCGCTGGTCGTGATGGCCGGGCCGTGCGCCGTCGAGAGCGAAGAGCAGCTGATGTCGACCGCACGGGCGATCAAGGCCGTGGGAGCCAACGTGCTGCGCGGAGGCGCGTTCAAACCGCGCACGTCGCCGTACGACTTCCAGGGTCTGGGACGGGACGGGCTCGAGCTGCTCGCGCGAGCCAAGGAAGAGACCGGCCTGCCGATCGTCTCCGAGGTCCTCGATCCGCACGATGTGCAGCTCTGCGCCAGGTACGTCGACATCCTGCAGATCGGCGCGCGGAACATGCAGAACTACGCGCTGCTGCGTGAGGTCGGCCGCTCCGGCCATCCGGTCCTGCTGAAACGCGGCGGCATGTATCCCACGATCGAGAACTGGTTGCTGTGCGCCGAGTACATCCTGCGCGAGGGGAACCGTGGCGTGATCCTCTGCGAGCGCGGACTGCCGCCACCGGGCGGCGAGACGACGACCCGGAACGTGCTCGACGTCGCGGCCGTCGCGGTGGTACATGAGCTCTCGCATCTTCCCGTCGTGGTGGATCCGAGCCATGGGACGGGGCGCTCCGCGTACGTGGCCCCGCTGGCCCGTGCCGCGGTCGCGGCCGGGGCGGATGGGCTCATCATCGAGGTCCATCCGGATCCCGAGCGCGCGCTCTCCGACGGCGCGCAGTCCCTGACCTTCGATCAGTTCGGCTCGCTCATGCGGGGCCTCGACACGCTGCGTCCCCGTCAGGCGGTCGCGGCCGGCTGAGCCGCGCCGAGATCAGACCACGCGCAGCTTGTAGCCGAATCCGCGCGCGGTCTCGATGGCGATCTCGGTCACGCCGGCATCCTGGAGCTTCTTGCGCAGCCGGCCGACGTGCACGTCGACCAGGCGCGTGTCGCTGCCGGGCTCGTAGCCCCAGACGCCGGTCAGCAGGTCGTCGCGTGTGAACACGCGACCCGACTCCGACGCGAGCGTGCGCAGGAGCTTGAACTCGGTCGGCGTGAGCGGCAGGGGCGTATCCCCGTGGATCGCCTGCACGCTGCCGAGGTCGATGATGAACCGGTCGAACCTCAGCTGGCGGCGATCACGATCGGCCGCTGCGTGCTGGGTATGGCGGCGGAGCAGCGCCTCGACCCTCGCGACGAGCTCGCTGTTGTCGAACGGCTTGCCCATGTAGTCGTCCGCTCCGATGCGGAGCCCGACCACACGGTCCGGCGGGTCGCTCTTCGCCGACACGAACAAGATCGGCACGTCCGACTCCTTCCGGAGCTGCAGGCAGAGGCTGATGCCGTCGAGGCTCGGCATCATCACGTCGAGCGTCACGAGATCGGGACGGAAGCTGTTGAACGCGTCGACCGCGTGGCGCGAGTCCGTGACGACGCGGACCGAGTAGCCCTCCTCACGGAGCACGGTCGCGAGCAGGTTCGCGATGTCGGTCTCGTCGTCGACCACGAGGACCCGACCGTCATGGTTCACGGCGCGCTCGGCGGCCAAGCCTGCCTGTTCGATGGCCATTCGTAACGAACCTGTCGCAGAAACGATGCCAAGCCCGGCGGCGGTCAGAGCCCGCTGGACGCCATGTGCTCGCTCAGTCGAGCGCCGCATTCACCGCGGACAGGCGATCGATGAGCCAGCCGGCCTGCGCCCCGACGTCGTCAGGCCATGGCTCGAAGAACAGGCGGTCCGTATCGGCCTCGATGCGCTCGCGGAGGACGGCACCCTCGGTCGTGAGGGCGAGCGGCTCATCGGCGCGCATGAACGAGGCGGATCGCAGGCGTCCGATCCCATCGAGAACGTCCTCTCTCGGCTGGGCGGTGATCTTCGCGGCGAGCTCGTCGGCCGTCGCCGCCTCGCGTCGCCAGACCCGTGTCATCACGTCGATGAGCGGTCCCTCGAGGCCGCGGTCCGTCCAGGCCTGCACGTGGCAGTCGTCGCGCGCCTGCCAGAGCCCGTACACCGCCGCGTCGAGCAGGGCGAACGGCGACGACGGCGGTCGCCATCGATAGCGGAGCGCGCGCGGCGTGTGCCCGCGGATCGCCGGGTCCGCCGCGGATGCGCAGGCGTGGAACGCCCGGTCGAGGAGACCGGCCAGGTTCTGCAGCTCGTCGTTCGCGATCGGCGCGAGCGACGCGTGGTGGGCCGCGACGGCGGCCTGGAGCTCTTCTGTGAGCGCGCGGCCTTTCGCGGTGAGCGTCCAGCGCGGCCCCTGCTGTTCGACCAATCCCGCGTCGCGCGCCACCGCCGCCGCGGCCCGGATCGGCTCGTCCGTCGTCGCGTACGCGGAGTTCCCGAGCTCGTTGAGTCGCGCGCCGTCGGGCGACGCGAGGGCGAGATCGCGCACGAAGATGAACGCTGGCCGGTCGATCCCGCAGCGCTCCATCGCGCGCAGCGGGAAGTCCGCCTTCGCGTTCCGTCGCTGAAGGAACTGCGGTAGGAGCGGTACGAGAGCGACTGGGTACGGCGGCCGCATCCCCGGACCTCCCTTTGGGGGCGCCCGCTAACGCTGGTTGGCGGCGGCGTCCGTGACGCAGTATGGCGTTTCGGGCAGCAGCTCGAGACGCTCCGCCGGGATCGGCCGTCCGCACGCGATGCACCTCCCGTACGCGCCGCGTTCGACGCGGTCGAGCGCATCGTCGATCTCTCCGACTCGCGCCTCGAGCATGACCTGGCGCGTCAGGTCGAGCTCGCGCGACTCGGTCTCGGTGGCCGCGTCGGCGGGATGCTGGTCGGCGAGCGCGACCTCTCCGCCGGACTCGAGCTGCGAATCACGGAGCCGCGCGCGAATGGGCTCCAGGGTCGAGAGGACGTCCGCTCGCCTGCGCTCGAGCCGGCCGCGAGCCTCCGTCCGATCCACGTCCTTCGCATGGCGCACAATCCGGGCCATGCGCCCAGCGGACGTGAGCGCGAAGCTCGAGGAAGTGCACCTCCTCGATGTCCGCGAGCCCGACGAGTGGGAGGCGGGCCACATCCCCGGTTCGCAACACATCCCGATGCGTGAGCTGCGGGCCCGGATCGACGAGCTGCCGCGCGACCGCAAGATCGTCGCCGTCTGCCGCCACGGGAACAGGAGTGAGGCCGTGACTCGCGGCCTTCAGGGCCTCGGCTTCGATTGCGAGAACCTCGAGGGCGGAGTGACCGACTGGCGGCGGGCGGGGCTTCCGCTCGAAGCTGATGACGGCGGGCCCGGCACAGTGATCTAGCACGCACTCGCGCGTCGGCATAGCGCTTGCACGCCTTCTGGGCAGGGGAGGCGGCAAATGGAAAAAGACAACAAAGACGAACAGGACCATCCGCGCGCGAGCGACGACCTCGAGGTGGCCGAAGAAAAGAGCAAGACGATCGACGAGCGCGTGCCCGATCGCCTCGGGTCGGACGCGGTCCCTGAATATCTCGCACCGGGAGCGCCGGCCACCCACCAGCCCCAGATGGGCATCGGCCGAGAAGGTCCGCTCGATGGCGGCGAGCTCGGACCGGGAGAGGCGGTGCTCGACCTCGAGCGTCGAGCGAAGCGGCAACCCACCCAGCGCGGCTGACCACCGAGCGCGTGCGAGCGCCTACGATGGACGGCATGAGGATCGTCTTCGTGTCCACGAGCATCCCCCGTCGCTGCGGGATCGCGACCTTCACCGCCGACCTCCTGGCCGCCGTGAAGGCGGCCGACCCGGCGGTCCGGTGCTCGGTCGCCGCGATCGATGAGCCGAACAGCGCCCGCGCCTACGGCTCGGAGGTCCGCTGGCGGATGCGGCAACGTGAGCCGGAGTCCTACCGGGCCGCGGCGCGCGCGATCAACGAGTCGAACGCCGACGTCGTGAACATCCAGCACGAATTCGGGCTGTACGGCGTCTGGCGGGAGGGCGTGTACGAAGATCACCTCGAACCGTTCCTCGTGGAGCTGCGGAAGCCCTTGGTGACGACCCTCCACAGTGTCCCGCCGGCGCCCTCGCCCTCGCTCCGGCAGGCCGTGCGCACGATCGCCGAGCACAGCGAGGCGGTCGTCGTGATGGCCCACACCGCGGCCCGGCTGCTGGCCTCGGATTACGGCATCTCGAGGACGCCGGTCGTCATCCCGCATGGCATGCCCGCGATCGAGCCGCACGGACGGCAGCGGCTGAAGCGGCAGCTCGGCATGCAGGGCCGCACGATCGTCTCGACGTTCGGTTTGGTCGACCCGCGCAAGGGCCTCGAGTACGTCATCGATGCGATGCCGGCGATCGCCGAGCGGCATCCGGACGTGCTCTACCTCATCGTCGGCCAGACCCACCCCGAGCTGCTCAAGCAGCAGGGCGAGGCGTACCGGAACACGCTGGAGCGGCGGGTCGAGGAGCTTGGGATGGCCGACCGCATCGCGTTCGTGAACGAGTACCTGACCCAGCGCGACATCGTGAACTACCTCCTCGCGACGGACGTGTACGTGACGCCGTACCTCGATCCGAACCAGATCACCAGCGGCACGCTCGCGTACGCGCTCGGGGCCGGCAAGGCCATCGTGTCGACGCCGTACCTGCACGCGGTGGAAGCGCTCGCCGACGGGCGCGGGCTCTTGGCGCCGTTCCGCGACCCGGCCGCGATCGCCGCCGCGATCAGCCGGATCCTCGGGGATCCCGAGTTGAAGCACCGGCTCGAGGAGCGCGCGTACGCGTACGGCCGCGAGACCGCGTGGCCTGCGGTCGGCCGGCGACATCTCGCCCTGATGCAGCGCATCGTCGCTCCGGCCGAGCCTGGTCAGGTGAGCGTCGCGGTTTGAGCCTCGCGCGCCGCCTTCCGGAGAATCCGCTCCTCACCGCTCACGAGGTCACGCCCTCGCAGCCGGCGCTCGAGGTCGTCTCGGTGTTCAACGCGGCGACAGCGGTCCTCGACGGCGAGGTGGTCCTCCTGCTCCGGGTGGCCGAGCGGCCTCGCACGGACATCGATCCCCCGTCCGACGCGCTGACACTCGATTTCACCGGCCCGCATCCGGTGCTGCGGCCGATGCCGCACCGGATGCGGAAGGAAGAAGTGATCGGCATCGCGTTCATGGACGCGAGCACCCACCCCGCGACGCTCAAGGTCGCCTACGTCCCCACGGACCTGCCCGGGCTCGACCTGCGCGATCCGCGCTCCATCCGCTATCGGAACGCGACCGGGTCATCGCGGATGGCCAACGAGGGCATCCAGGACTACCTCGCGCAGATCTCGCACCTCCGGGTGGCGCGGAGCCGGGACGGCGTGCATTTCACGGTCGATCACCACATGGCGATCGGCCCGGACACCGGCCTCGAGGAATATGGCGTCGAGGATCCGCGCATCACGTTCATCGATGGGACGTTCCACATCACCTACGTCTCCGCGTCACGCTGGGGGATCACGACCAGCCTCGCGACGACCGACGACTTCCGCACGTTCCACCGGAAAGGCGTCATCTTCCTGCCGGACCACAAGGACGTCGTCATCTTCCCCGAGAAGGTCGGCGGCAGGTACGTCTGCCTGACCCGCCCGATGCCGCAGTCCTTCGGGCGCATCTTCGGTGTGTGGATCGCCTTCTCCGACGATCTGCGTTCGTGGGGCGGTCACGCCCCGCTCGCGCTGCCGCGCTGGAAGATGTGGGACGAGCTGCGCACCGGCGCCTCCGCCGTCCCGTTCCGCACGGAGCGCGGCTGGCTCGAGCTGTATCACGGGGTCGATCGCGAGACGACCTACGCGATGGGTGCCGTCCTCATGGATCTCGAGGATCCGCGCAAGGTCATCGCGCGTTCGCCCAAGCCGATCATCCGCCCGACCGAGATCTACGAGACGATGGGTCTCTTCAACGACACGGTGTTCTCGTGCGGGCACATCCCGTTGGACCGCACCGGCGAGCGGATCCGCCTCTACTACGGGGCCGCCGACTCGTGCATCGCGGCGGCCGACTTCCACGTCCAGGAGATCCTCGAGAGCCTCGAGCCGTGCTGAGCCAGCTCGTCGCGCTCACCCGGCCTCTCGCCGGGGCCGGCCCGCGCGCCTGCGGTATCGCGATCTATGCCGACGAGCACGACGCGACGATCGCGGCGCGGGAGAGCGGCGAGGAGGGTGTGGCCTGCGTCGACGACGCCTCGCGCGCGCTCGTGCTGTGGTGCGACCTCTGGGAGCGCTCGCATCTGCCGGTCGCGCGTGAGTGGATCGACGGCCTGCTCGCCTTCTGCCGCTGCATGCTCCAGCCCGACGGGCGGTTCGTGAACTTCGTCCTCGACTGGGACGGCACGCTCAACCTCGCCGGTGTCACGTCCAGGCCCGACGGCGGAGCCTTCTGGCATGCGCGCGGCGCGCGGGCGCTCGCGAAGGTCTATCGGGTGCTGGGGGACCAGCAGGCGCGCGCGGAGTACGAACGGGCCCGTGCGCACTTCGAGGACCGCGAGGTCGGTGCCGACGTGCGGGCGATCCAGCTGCTCGGCGCGCTCGATGCGGCCTCGGCTGAGCGCGCGGACATCGCGACGTGGTCGGAGGAGATCGCGGCCCTGCGCGACGGCGATGTCCTGCTCGACCATCCCGCCGCCGATACGCCGCACCTCTGGGCCCACATCCAGGAGGGCGTGCTCGCCGAGGCCGGCGTCGCGCTCGGCCGGCCGGACCTCATCGACGTCGCGCGGCGGAGCGCCGACCGGCTGTTGCTCCCGTTGGTCGCGACCGCCTTCGACCTGCCGACGGTCCAGCCGTATGGGGTCGCCTCCGTCGTCTATTCGCTGGACCGGCTGGCGGCGGCGACGGCCGACGAGCGCTACATCGCCGCCGCGCGCGACGCGCGGGCCTGGTTCGACGGACGCAACCCGGCGCACGCGCCGGTCTACGACCGCGAGCGTGGGCGGGTCGCCGATGGGATCGACGACGGACGGCTGAACCCGCATTCCGGCGCCGAGTCCAACATCCTCGGCGCGCAGGCGCTCATCGCCGAAGTGGCGGCATGGCTCCCGCGACATCCCGACGCGTGCTCCCCGTGGGTGCCCTCTTCGCGTTCGCCGGACGTCAGCTCGGCCGCGTCCTGAGCCTCGCGTTCGCCTGGGTGACCGTCGCGCTCTTCGGCCTTCGAGCAGTGGGAGATCCTCCACCAGCTGCTCCTACAGGTGCGCCTGCGGGGTGAGCGCCGCTCGAGACCGACGCCGCCGGCCGGCGAGCGTCAGTCGATGATCAGGCGGGTCGGCTGCGCGGCGTTGTTCGCGTAGCCGAGCACGTTGCGTCGCTGCGCGAGCGGCTGCTCGGCGCCGGCCGCGTCGGTCGCACGAGCGATGAGCGTGTGCGCGCCTGAGCGCTCGGGCGTCCAGTCGAGGCGCCACTCGCGCCACGCGTGCCGCGCGACGGCCGGCCCGAGGCGCGTGTCGCGCCACGTCGCCCCGCCGTCGGTCGAGAGAGCGACCCGGGCGATCGGCGCCTCGCCCGACCAGGCATACCCGCGCACCTCCATCCGCTCACGGGAGTGACGCTCGCCGTCGCGCGGCGCGACGATGACCGCGCGCGTGCGGATCGCGCGCAGCGGCTGGTCGCCGATGACGTAGCGGTCGGCCTGATAGAAGCCCCCGAACGGGACGTCGATCGCGATGATCTCGGCCAGCCACTTCACCGCGGCCATTCCGTACCAGCCCGGCACGACGAGCCGGAACGGCGCGCCGTGCTCCGGCGGAAGCGGCTCTCCGTTCATCGCGTACGCGACGAGCACGTCCTCGTCCCGCGCGCGACCAAGCGGGAGTGATCGTTCGTACGAGGCCAGCTTGCCGTGCGGCAGCGGGCCACGGTCGGCGCCGCGGAACAGGACCTCGATCGTCTCCCGGCGCGGCCGTGCCCGTTCGAGGAGCGCTGCCAGTGGTGCGCCGGTCCATTCGGCGGTGCCGACCGCACCGAGTCGCCACGGCTCGCCGGGCGCCGGCGGATCGAGGAACGCCCGCCCGTTGCCCGCGCACTCGAGGGTCACGAGGAGCGACCGCGACGGCAGCCCTGCGAGCTCCTCCAGCGAGACCTCGAACGGCCGCTCGACCGTCCCGCCCACCGCGAGCGACGACGGCGCGGCAGGGATGCCGAAGTGGGTGCGGACGTAGTGGCGTCCGGCCGGTGTCACGAGGCCGAGCTGCCGATCGAGCGGGGTCTCGGCGTTCAGGGGCTCGCGCGTGACGATGACGCGTTCGTCCATCGGCCGCTCCCATACTGAGGCCGCGTTGCGCCGGACGCTCGTCGTGCTCGCCGCCACCCTCGCGCTCGCGCTCGTCGCCGGTGCCGCCGTCGTGGTCGGGATCGGTCCGTTCGCCCGCGGCGCCGCTCCGTCAGCCGTGTTCGTCGCGATCTCGCGGAGCGAGGACGAGAACGATGCCCGCGAGATCGAGGTCGTCGATCTCGAGACCGGGACGCACGCGCTCTTCGAGCTGGACGAGCGCATCGCGGCGCTCGCCCTCGCGCCCGACCGGCGTTCGCTCTACGTCGCGCTCGAGCGCGGCAGCGTCGCGTTCCTCGACGCGGGCACCGGAACTCGCTTCGCCACGGTCGACGTGCACGGCCGCGCTCGTTCGCTCATCGCGTCGCCGGACGGCCGCGCGCTCTACGTGATGACCGAGACGGGCGCCAACGCATGGCTCGTCGTCATCGATCTCGGCGAGCGCCGCGCCGCCGCTCCGTTCCTCATCGGCTCTCGGCCGCAGGACGCGGGGCGACCGGCACTGCGGGGCGACACGCTGCTCGTGCCTTTCGCGGATCCGCTCGGGCTGCAGATCCTGACCGTCGGCCTCTCGCCCGTCGCGGTGCTGTCGCAGACGAGCGTGCCGCAGGCCGCGGCGGGCTCGCCGGTCGCGGTCCCGCTGCGGGACGGCCGCACGGCCGTCGCCGCGTTCGACGCCGGCGGGATCAGCGGCATCGGCACCCACGTCTACGTGTTCGCCGATCCGGCCCAGCGGGCCGTGACCGAGCTGCGCATCCCGGCGGGCTTCGCGCAACGCTCGAGCCTGCAGGCCGCCGCCGCTTCGGACGGGACGCTGCACGTGTGCGCGCTCGGTGGCCCGCAGATCCGCTACACGATCGC
>DASWCU010000089.1:0-19893 GCA_036389935.1 Candidatus Limnocylindria bacterium | reverse complement strand
TCCACCTCCGCCCGGTCGCCCTGCTTGATCGCCGCGAAGAACGCCTCCACCTTCGGACCTCCCGTGGCTCATTGCAATTAGTTAGCCTAACTAACATAATGCGACGCCATGCGACGCGCAACTCCTCGCCCGCGCGACGTGGCCGACCGGCTCCATTCGGCGGCCATCCACCTTCTCCGCCGGGTGCGGCGGACGGACGTGCGCACCGGCGTGACCGCCGCGCAGCTGTCGGCGCTGTCGGTCCTCATGGGCGGACCGAAGACGCTGGGCGAGCTCGCCGTCGCGGAACAGGTCCGGCCTCCCACGATCACGCGCCTTGCCCGCGAGCTCGAACGGCTCGGCCTCGCCCGGCGGAAGCACGACGCAGGCGACGCCCGGATCGTACGGCTGCGGTCGACGGCGAAAGGGCAGGCCGTGCTGCGCCGTGGTCGCGAGCTACGGATCGCGGAGCTGGAGCGGCGCCTGCGCGGCCTCGACGCGCGCCAGCTCGCGATCCTCGACGACGCGTCGGTCATCATCGACCGCGTCGTGCGCGAGTGAGTCGATAGACTCGATCGCGCCATGGAGGGCAACGGCGACCGTCCTCGCGTCGTCGTGACCGGGCTCGGCATGATCACGCCGCTCGGCGCGACGGTCGATAGCTCGTGGGCCGGCCTCAAGGCCGGGAAGAGCGGGATCGGCCCGATCACGCGCTTCGACGCATCCGACCTCGAGACCCGGATCGCGGGCGAGGTCCGTGACTTCGATCCGCTCCGGTACATGGACCGGAAGGAAGCGAAACGCGCTGACCGCTTCGCCCAGTTCGCGGTCGCGACCGCCGGGCAGGCGCTGAAGGACGCGAAGCTCGAGATCACGCCCGACGTCGCACCGCGGGCGGGAGTGACCTTCGGCTCCGGTATCGGCGGCGTCGAGACCCTCGTCGACAACATCCTCGTCCACGACCGAGACCCGAGGCGGGTGTCCCCGTTCATGATCCCGATGATGATCATCGACATGGCGGCCGGTGAGATCGCGATGAAGTACGGTCCGAAGGGGCCGAACCTCGCGACGGTGTCGGCCTGCGCATCGAGCGCCCACGCGATCGGCGCCGCGGCCGAGATGATCCGGCGCGGGCAGGCGGACGTCATGCTCGCGGGCGGCAGCGAAGCCGGGGTGATCAAGGTCGCGATCGGCGCGTTCAACGCGATGCACGCGCTGTCGCGCCGCAACGACGCACCGGAGCGGGCGTCGCGTCCGTTCGACCGGGAGCGGGACGGCTTCGTGTTCAGCGAGGCCGCCGGCTGTCTCGTCCTCGAATCGGAGGAATTCGCGCGGGCCCGTGGCGCCCCGATCCTCGGTGAGATCGTCGGCTACGGGACGACCGCCGACGCGTATCACGTCACCGCTCCGCCCGAGGGAGCGGAGGGCGCGGTCCGCGCGATGCGCATGGCGCTCGCTGATGCCGGCCTCGAGGCGTCGAAGATCGGCTACGTGAACGCCCACGGCACGTCGACCCCGGCCAACGACGGGGCCGAGACACAGGCGCTGAAGGCGGTCTTCGGGGACGACGCCTATCGCATCCCGGTGTCGTCGACGAAGTCCATGACCGGCCACACGCTCGGCGCGGCCGGCGCGATCGAGGCGATCATCTGCCTCCTCGCGATGCGCGACGGGGTCCTGCCGCCGACCATCAATCAGGAGGTCGCGGATCCCGACTGCGACCTCGACTACATCCCGAATGCCGCGCGCCAGGCCACGGTCGAGTACTCGCTCTCCAACTCGATGGGGTTCGGCGGACACAATGTGGCGCTCGTGATCCGCGGACGGAACGGAGCGCGCTGACGGCCGACCCCAAGCGCGTCCGGGCCGAGGCGAACGCGCTCGTCCAAGAGCTCCTCGCGCGTCTTGCGTCCCCCGACATCCGCGAGCTCGAGGTGACCCGCGGCGCGGTCCGCGTGCGCGTGAGCAAGGATGGCGCCGCGGCCGAGCCGCCCGCCCCGCCCGAGCGTGGGTCCGGCACGGCGGCGCAGCGGGCGGTGCCGGCGGCCGCGGCCGCGGAGCCGGCCGCGGATGCCGCCAACACCGTGACCGCGCCGCTGACGGGGATCTTCTATCGCGCCCCATCCCCGCAGACCGCACCGTTCGTGCAGGTCGGCGGCGCCGTGGCGGTCGGCGAGGTCATCGGCCTGATCGAGGCGATGAAGCTGTTCAACGAGATCCGCTCGACGAAGAACGGTCGGGTGCGCCGGATCCTCGCCGAGAGCGGCCAGCTCGTCCGGGCGCACCAGCCGCTCATCGAGCTGGACCCCGCATGACCGAGGCACCCGCCGCGCGGACGTGCCCGATCTGCGGCGTCCCGCTCGAGGAACCACCGGCGCTCCGGCTGCGCTACGAGGGCCGCGTGTACGCCTTCGATCGCGAGACCTGCAAGCGGATCTTCCAGGAGAATCCGGACCGGTACCTCGACGCCGGTGGAGGCGTCCTGCCCGAGCCTCGTTAGCGATCGAATGCGATGAGCGAAGCCACCGAACAGTCCAACCGTCGGCTCCTGCGTGTCCGCGACGCCATGGACCGCACCTACGCGGAGCCGCTCGACGTCCGGGCGTTGGCGCGGATCGCGCACACGTCCGAGGCGCATTTCATCCGTACGTTCCGGGCGACCTTCGGCGAGACCCCGCACCGGTACCTGCAGCGGCGACGGGTGGAGCGCGCGATGTACCTCCTGCGACGCACGGAACGCGAGGTCACGGAGATCTGCCTCGATGTCGGCTTCGGCAGCCTGGGGACCTTCAGCCGGACGTTTCGGGACATCGTGGGCGCGGCCCCGAGCGAGTTCCGCAAGCAGAAGAACGAGATCAAGGCGGTCCCCGCGTGCTTCGCGATGGCGTGGACGAGACCGAGCAGTTTCGGAGAAGCCCGCGCCCGGCGCCGCACGTAGCGTCGCTCCCAGCGAAAGAACAAGGAGGAGCACGAATGCTCAAGGCACTCGCGATCTCACAGATCTACGTCCTGGATCAGGACAAGGCGCTCGACTTCTACGTCGGCACGCTCGGCCTCAAGGTGAAGGAGGATCAGGACCTCGGGTTCATGCGCTGGCTCACGGTCTGCGTGCCCGGCGACGAGGCCCGGGAGGTCCTCCTCGAGCGGCCGGGGCAACCGGTCATGGATGACAAGACCGCGGCCCAGGTCCGCGACCTGGTCACGAAGGGCCGGGCGGGCGGCCACCTCTTCTTCATCACCGACGACTGCCGGAGGACGTACGACGAGCTGAAGGTGAAGGGCGTCGAGTTCACCGAGGAGCCCACCGAGCGTCCCTACGGCATCGACTGCGGCCTGCGCGATCCGTTCGGCAACCACATCCGCTTCTCGCAACCGACGAGCACGCCCTGAGCGGTACCTTCGCGCGCGTGACGACCGAGGCGGCACCGCGGGAGAGCAGCCAAGTCGATGCGATCTGGCGCGAGCATGCCGTCCCCGGTGCCGCCGTCGGTCTGATCGCCGACGGCGAGGAGTGGATGCACGGGTTCGGCGTGACGAGCGTCGAGCATCCGTTGCCGGTCGATGCGGACACGCTTTTCCAGATCGGCTCGATCACCAAGACGGTGACCGCGACGGCCATCATGCGGCTCGTCGAGCAGCGGAACCTCGCTTTGGACGTTCCCGTGCGGACCTACGTGCCCGATCTTCGGCTGCGCGACGAGGACGTCGCCGCGCGCGTTACGCTCCGCCACCTCCTCACGCACCGCGGCGGGTGGTTCGGTGACTTCTTCGACGACACCGGCGCGAACGACGACGCGCTCGCCCGCTACGTCGCGAAGCTGGCGACGCTCGAGCAGCTGACACCGCTCGGCGCGCTCTGGTCGTACAGCAACTCGGGCTTCGCGCTCGCGGCGCGCGTGCTCGAGGTCGCCGCCGGAGCGCCGGCCGAGGCCGCGGTCACCGATCTCGTCCTTCGACCGCTCGGCATGACCCACTCTTTCTTCTTCGCGCGCGACGCGATCACGCATCGCGTCGCGGCCGGCCATTTCGTCTATGACGACGGGCCGCGCGTCGCGCGTCCCTGGTACATCCCGCGGAGCGCCCACGCGATCGGTGGCCTCGTCTCGAGCGCGCGCGACATGCTGAAGTACGCCCGCTTCCATCAGGGCGACGGGACCGGTCCCGACGGATCGCGGGTGCTCTCGGTCGAGTCGCTTCGTCTCATGCGGACCCCGCAGGCGAAAGGGCCGCTCGACCTTCACGCGGGGATCGCTTGGTCCCTGCGCGAGGTCGGCGATGTCCTGATGGTCACGCATTCCGGCGGCACCATCGGCCAGCAGGCGCTGCTCGCGCTGGTTCCCGCTCGGAGCTTCGCCCTGGTCGTGCTGACGAACTCGAATCACGGCTCGCTCGTGCACCAGGCGGTGCTCCAGTGGACGCTCGCGGCGCGCCTCGGGCTGCGCCTACCGGAGCCGCTGCACGAGACACGGACGGCCGGCGAGCTCGCCCTCTACGCCGGCGTGTACGACAGTCCCGGAAACCACATCGAGCTGACCGTGAGCGCTGGCGAGCTCGTGCTCCGGAGCGAAACGAAGGTCGCGCTCGCGAAAGAGTTCGAGCGCAAGCCGCCGCCGCTTCCGCCCGCCCGCGTCGCGTTCTGCGGCATCGATCGCATCGTCGTGCTCGATGGACCGACGCGGAACACGCAGGGCGAGTTCCTGCGCAGCGACGCCGGCGGGATCGAGTGGCTTCGGATCGGCGGACGGATCCACCGGCGAGGTCGCTGACTGGCGATGGGGAAGGCCGGCTCGCCCAGGCCGGCTGCCTTCGACGTGGTGGCCGAGCCGCGTTAGCTGACCGCACCGCGGCGGAGCAGCGAGAGCGTCAAGGCCTGCGCGACGAGCGCGGTGAGGATCGCGAGGCCGAACGCGACGGCGATCCCGAAGCGTTCGAGGGCGAGCGCGAGCACCAGGAAGAACGCGCCGAAGCCGAACAGCCCGAACAGCAACCCGCGCCACACCCGGATCGCGGCCGCGGGGCCCACGAGCGAATGGCCGAATGCGGCCAGGATGCTCGCGTAGAGGGGGAGGGTCGCGAGCAGGCCGCTCACACGCGGGCCGAGCAGGGGAGCGGCGCTCGTGAGCGCGAGGACGAGCATCGTCGCCACGACCATCCGGGCCGGCAGGTCCCACCGCGGCAGCGCGACGGCGGCCGTCATACCGGGGTCGGGCACCAGCCGGATCGCGACGACGAGGATGACGGCGATGAGCGCGAAGAGCGGCAGCGCGGCGAGCGCGAGCGGCTCGGTGATCGCGCCGACGACCGCGAACGCGACAACGCCGGCTGCGAGCGCCGGCACGAGCCGCCCCGCGCGGCCCGCGACCGCAGCGTACGCGAGTGCGAACGTGGTCTGGGCGATGACGCCGAGCATCGAGCCGACGGCGGAGCTCGCCGCGAACGGCAGACCGTTGTCGAGCGCGAGGAACAACGTGACCGGGCCGGAGGTGAACGGCAGGCCCACCAGCCACCCGCTGATCGCGTGGCCCCAGCGGCGGCCGGCGAGGCTCGCGAGAGCGATGAGGCTCGGGGTGAGGACGAGCTTCAGGGCGAGGAGATCGATCGGGCTATCCGCGACCGAGAAGGGTGACCACGACGTATCCGAGCGAGAGGGCCGAGGCGATCGCGGCGATGCCCCAGCCGATGAATCCGGCGACCCGGCCGCTCACCGCGTCACCCATCACGCTGCGATCGGCCGCGAGGAGGAGGATGAACGCGAGGACGATCGGCAGGAGGAGGCCCTGCACGGCCTGCGACGCGAGGATCAGCTGCACGAGCAGCTGCTGCGGGAACAGCACGACGAGGACCCCGCCCGCGACGAGCAGGAGCGTGAAGAGACCCATGAACACGGGCGCCTCGCCGAAGTTCTTGCTGATCCCCGATTCCCATCCGAACGCCTCGCACACCGCGTACGACGTCGAGAGCGGCATGACCGTCGCGGCGAGCAGCGAGGCGCCGAACAGCCCGACACCAAAGAGGAGCTGGGTCTGCGCGCCGGCGAGCGGCCGCAGCGCCTCCGCGGCGTCCGCCGCGGTGTCGACCGTGATGCCGGCGGGGAAGAGGACGTGGCCGGCGACCACGATCATGAACAGCGCGTTCACGCCGGTGAGGACCGCGCCCATGAGGACGTCGAGCCGGGCGTAGCGGTACTCCTCGACGCCGATGCCTTTGTCCACGACCGAGGCCTGGATGTAGAACTGCATGTACGGCGTGATGGTCGTGCCGACCAGGGCGATCGCCGCGATGAGCGCGCCCTGCTCCGCCGGCAGGCTCGGGATCACGAGGCCGCGCGCGACGCCCTCCCAGTCGGGCCTGACGATGAACGCCGTGATCGGGTACGCGATGAACGCGAGGATGATCACGAACAGCGTGCGCTCGACGATCCGGTAGCTGAAGAACACGACGAGGACCCAGATGAGGATCCCCGCCGCCGGCACCGACAGCGTTGATGGCACGCCGAGCAGCGCGACGCTCGCCGCGATGCCGGCGTACTCGGCGGCGACGTTCGTGCCGTTCGCGACGAGGAGCGCGAGCATCGCGACGATCGTCCAGCGCACGCCGAACCGCTCTCGAATGAGGTCGGAGAGGCCTTTCCCAGTGACCACGCCCATCCGGGCGCACATCGCCTGGATGACCACGAGCCCGGCGGTCGAGAGGAGGAGGAGCCAGAGCAGCGCGTAGCCGTAACGGGCGCCGACCGCCGTGTACGTCGTGACCCCGCCCGCGTCGTTCCCGGCGAACCCGGTGATGATCCCCGGGCCCACGACCGCGAGGAAGGCTGCGATGGCGGCGCGACGGGGGATCCGGCGCGCGACGGCGCGGATGGCGCGGCTGCGACGGACGCCAACGGTCATCGCGCGATGGACCGGAGCGACCTCTTCTTCCAGCCGCGCGGCAGCATGAGCTCGACGACGTCGTCGACGGTGACCGTGCCGAGGAGCCGCCGCCGCGCATCGACGATCGGCAGGGCGAGGAGGTCGTACTTGGCGATGAGGGAGGCGACCTCTTCTTTCGGCGTGTTGGCCACCACGCCGAGCACGTTCGGGTTCATGATCGCGCTGAGCGGCGTCTCGGGTGACGACACGACGAGGTCGCGGAGCGAGACGTTCCCATCGAGCCGGCCCTCGCCATCGATGACGTAGAGGTAGTACGCGAGCGCGGGGTCGGGCTTGAGCTCGCGCAGCCGGTCGATCGCCTGACCGGCCGTCAGCTCCCGAGGCAGCGCGACGAAGTCGGTCGTCATGATGCCTCCGGCGGAGTCCTCCGGGTAGGTCAGGAGCTCCTCGACGTCCTCGGCTTCGTCCTTGTCCATGAGGTCGACGAGCTCGTCGCGGCGCTCCTCCGGCAGGTCCTGGAGGAGGTCGACCGCCTCGTCCGGGTCCATCTCCTCGAGGATGTCGGCGGCCCGCTCCTCGTCGAGGTCGCCGACGATCGCCACCTGCATCTCGGGCTCGATCTCGCCCAACGTCTCCGCGGCTGTCTCGACGTCGAGCTGCTCGAACACCGCGCGCCGCTCGTCGGCCGTCATCTCCTCGACGATGTCGGCGATGTCGGCCGGGTGCAGGAGCGCGAGCTTCTGATGCGGCACCGTGAGCCGGACCTTCTGCTCGGTCGCCTCGAGGGGCTCGACGAGGTGCCACGGGATGATGCCGCGCGGGAGGTGTCGTCCGACGGCAGAGGCGAGGCGCTCCGCCGCGCGCTCGCCACCGACCCGGCGCAAGAGGCCGCGCACCCCGACGTCCGCTCCGACGAGCCGCAGCTGCCCGCCACTCTCTTCGAGCTGCAGATCGTTCACGCGGACGACCTTCGCGCCGTGCGTGTCGACGATCTGCTTGTCGAGGAGGTCGCGAGCCAGGCGCAGCGCCTCCGGCGGCAGCTCGACGCGCTGGCCGTTCCCGAGCGGATGCCGCAACCGGTACTTGCCGTCACCGGACTCGAGGTCCGTCCAGCGCACGACCCGCTCGCCCGTGCCGGACCGCAGGACGGCCCACTGGACCGCGGGGAACTGCTCGCGCGGCACGACCACGATGTCGGCCAGCTTGCCGATCTCCGAGCCTGTCGGATCGACGACTCGACGGTTCTGGATCTCAGAGAGGTACGGCACGGCGCGAAGCCTAGACCGCGTGCGGCTAGACTTCATTTCATCACCCGAATCGCCGCGACGCAATCCCGTGCGTCTGCGTTGGAGGCGTTGACCGTGGCTGCTCCCACCGAGACCGGACTCCGTACCCGCGCCCTCGCGGACCAGGCGGTCCAGGCCGCGCTCGAAGCCGACTGGGCACGCTCGATCGAGCTCAACACGAAGATCCTCGAGGGGAACGTCGACGACCTCGAGGCCCGCAATCGTCTCGGCCGGGCGCTCCTCGAGACGGGGAAGCTCGACGACGCGAAGACCGCATACGCCGAGGTCCTGAAGAGTGAGCCGAACAATCCGATCGCCCTGCGGAACGTCGCGCGGCTCACGACTCTCATCGAGCACCGCACGAAGACGAACGTGACGAAGTCGAAGACCCAGCCCCGGCTGTTCATCGAGGACATGGGGAAGACGGGGATCCTGCGACTGATCAATCCGGCTCCGGCGCACGTCGTCGCGAAGTACAGCCCCGGCGCCGAGGCCGAGCTCCGCGAGCGCGACGGGCTCCTCGCGGTGCACGCCCGTGACGGGGAGCTCCTCGGGTTCCTCGAGCCGAAGGTCGGCCGCCGGCTCATCGACCTCATCCGCACCGGCAACGAGTACGTCGTGGCGGTCGTCAGCAACGATCAGCAGAACCCGCGCATCGCCGTCCGCGAGACGCTCCAGAGTCCTGAGAACGCCCAGCGCATCTCGTTCCCCGGCCACCATCGGCCGGCCGAGACGAAGGAGCGCGCGTACATCAAGGGCAACTTCTTCCGCTTCGGCGCGGACGAGGACGACGAAGCCCTCGAGGGCGAGGAGACCGAGGAAGCGGAGCCCGCCCTCGGCGCGACCGATGAAGAGCCCGATTCCGTCGTCGAGGAGCCGCTGGTCGCCGAGGCCGAGGAGGACACCGAGGACGAGGCCGAGGAATAGCCTGCGCCGCGGCCTCGCCGTCGCGGCCTGGGCCATCCTCCTCGCGAGCGCATGCGGCCCCGAACCGAAAGTGGTGCCGAGCGGCGAGGTCGCCGACGCACCGAAGATCGCGCGCGCTGCGGCCGCCGTGCTCCTGCAGTTCTCGGCGTATGACTACGCGTTGGCGGGGGCCCTGGCCGGCGACAAGACGCGTGTCGTCTCCCGCGATCGGTACGCGAGCGTCGCGCGCGCGCTGACCCAGCAGGTGAGCGGCGTGAAGTCCGCGTCGCTCTCGGCGACGTCGAACGCCGCCGGCGTCGTCCGGGACGCCGTCGTATCGCTGGCCGACACGATGAACGACCTCGGTCGCGACGCGGAGACCTATGCCGATGCCGGCGAGCCGGGCATGTTCGCGAAGGTCACCGGCGACGTCTCGTCCTGCTGGGAGCGGCTGCGCGCGCTCGGTGCGCTCCTTCCGGCCGACGGGGACCTCCAGAGCACGATCGCCCGCGGCACGGCGTTCACGGTCAGCTCAAAGACGGAGACCGTGTTCGCCCTCAGCGCCGGCCCGTACTCGACGCAGGCCGATGCGGACGCGGCCGCGAAACGCATCGGGGCGTTCGAATCGGTGACACGCGGCGCGCCGTTCGTCGTCCGCGTGGCCAGCTATCCGACGCGTGCGGCAGCCGACGCGGCCGCGGCGGGCCTCAAGACGAAGGGGATCGACCTCACGGCGATCAGCGAGGAGCGGGTCTACAGCTTCGCGCGCGGCGCGACCGCGCCGGACGTCGAGCTCTGGCGTGAGCCGGTCCGGATCTTCGACACCTGGAACGCCGCGCGCCGGGTCGCCGTCTCGCCCGACGGCAGATGGATCGCGACCGGCAGCGACGACGGCACCGTGGCGATCTTCACCGCGGATGGCGTGCTCCAGTCGCTCCCGCGGTTCATCGCGGGCGTCTCCGGGATGGTCTTCAGCGACGACAGCCGGTGGCTCCTCGCGGGCGGGGCTGTGACCGCGACGTTCGTCGTGCCATCCGGGATCTCGAGCGGGTCGCAGATGCGCTTCCCCGCCGCGATCGCCGACGCGGTGTTCGTGCCGTCGGCCCGCGCGTTCGTCGCCGTGTCGAAGGGCGCCACCGGACAGGCGGCCGGTGGCCCCGGGCTCGTCGGCGCGCGCGCGCCGGACGGTGCCGCTGTCGTCGCGTTCCCGCTGCCGACACCCCCGGCCGGCGGCCTGCTCGCGGCCACCGACGCCGGCGAGCTGTATATCGCGACTCCCGGTGGCGGCGTGACCGATGTCGAGGTGCTGCGGGTCGGTCAGGACCGCACCGTGCGAGGCGTGGTGCACGTGCCGGGAACCGCGGTCGCGTTCGAGGTCGATCGCGCCGGCACCCGCGGGGCGATGATCACCGACCAGGGCACGTACCGCTTCGGCCCGCACGCCCCCGACCCGACCGCGACCCTCGCGAAGGTCGGGCCACCCGTGCGCGACGTCGCGTTCGGATCGGACGGCACGCTCTACCAGCTCGACAAGGATCGGCTGGCGGCGATCGCGCCGGACGGCTCGACCCGCTGGCAGGTGCCGCTCGTGGATGGTCGCCGGCTCGCCGTCGGCGCCCGCGCGGTCGTGCTCGACGGGACGGATACGGTGATCGCGGTGTCGCCCAGTGGGGCGGCCGACTCGCTCGGCGTGGACGGCACCGTCCAGGACGTCTCCCTCGCGACCGACGGGAAACGCGTCGCCGTGGTGGTCGAGGGGAGGCGCGCTCTAGTCTTCGATCTGCCATGAGGAACGAGCGAGGCGCGGCTCCGCCGCGCCGAGCGAGTCCACCAGCCCTGAGCACTCTCCGACCGAAGGTCGGAGATAGAACATGACATCCGACCGAGGTGCGGCTCCGCCGGGCCGAGCGAGTGCACCAGCCCTGAGCACTCTCCGACCGAACGTCGGGGATCGAAATCGAACATGACATCCGAGCGCGAACGGATCGACGCTTTCGTCCCCATCGAGACCGTTCCGCTCCCGCGGCCGCTCCACCGCTTCGGCGGCGCGTTCCCGCTGGCGATCGCGGAGGCGTACGCGGACGCGTACGCCCCGCCCCGGGGCATCGTGCTCGATCCGCTCGCGCATCCATTTTCGGCTGCGGACGCGGTACAGCGGCGCGAGCATATCGGCATCGCGCGCTCGCCGCTCGCGCTCGGCGCGTGGGCTCGCGGGGTCGTCGCGGGCGCGCCACCCCTCGCCGAGATCCAGGCCGGGCTCGAGTCGATCGCGGAGAGCTCGCTCGGCGGGGTGACCCATCGCGTCGCGATGCGCGATCTCTACCGATCGCACTGCGGCACGTGCCGCGCGCCCGTCGTCGTCGAGGCGTTCCTCTGGGACCGCGACGCGCCCGCGCCGACGAAGAAGGCGTTCCGCTGCTCGGTGTGCGCGCGCGAGGGGCGCGCGTTGCTCATCGAGCCCGCGAGCGACGCGGACGCGGAGCGCGCGCGGCGGCTCGAGCAGCGCGGGCTTGCCTATTGGCAGTTCGTCGAGCGGTTCGGGACCGATCCGGAACGCCGCGCGTTCGGCGAGAGCGTGGCGTCGCTCTTCACGGCGCGCAATCTCGCCGCGCTCATGGCCACGCTCCGCGCGGTCGAGACCGGCGTCGCGGCGGGCCCCGTCCAGCAGTTCCTGCGGCTCTGCCTCCTCGAGGTGCTCGTCGCCGGCAGCCGCCTCAACGCGGTCGCCGGCCATGGCGCGCCGCTCCGCGTCGAGCGCGGCCGCGCGCGCCGGGGCCAGGCGGCGCAGTCCCGGGAGATCAACGTGTGGCTCGAATTCGACCGCGCGGCGCGCGAGCTCGCGTCCTGGCTCGCCGCGAACCCGCCGGCCCGTTCGGCCGGCGGCGTCCGGGCGCCGGCCGACCTCGTCCTGTTCCAGGCGCCGGCCGAGGATCCGCTCGGCGGCTGGGCGTTCGTCGCGAGCATCGTCCTCGCGGGCGCGACGGAGGAGGCCCTCGGCGAGGCCGACGCGCGCGTCGCCGGGCGCGAGCGGCTGCTGCGCGCGGTGCGGGCCGCGTTCATCGACGCGCACAAGGTCTCGCGCGAGGACGCGCCGGCGGTCGTGTACCTCCCGCACGCCGATCTCGCGACCGCGGCCGCATGCGCGCTCGGCGGCGCGGGCGCCGGCTACCGGCTCCGCGGCGTCCTCTATCAGCGCGACGCGCTCGGGACCGCCGGCGGATCGTCGGGCGGCGCCGCGATCCTCGATTTCGATCGCCGGGTGCCGTTGCTCAAGGACCAGGCGAGCGCGGATCCGCTCGCGATCGAGGAGGCGATGCGTGAGGGCGTGCGGGCCGCGATCGTCGCTCGCGGCGAGCCGGTGTCGCAGGACCGGGCGGGTATCGCGGCGCTCAACGCGCTCGCGGAGCGCGGCCTCCTCGCGCCACTGGCGCTCGCGCGCGCCGGCGGCGTGTCCGAGCTCGAGCTGTTCCTCGATCACTTCCGCTCGGCCCTCGGCGACGCGCGGCGAGCGGGCCTCGCGCGGCTCGAGGGCGTTGAGCCGTCCTACGGCTTGACCGACGGCGCCGCCGATCACGCTCCGCTCGACGATCGGGTCGAGTGGGGGGTGTGGGGCGTCCTGTCGGCCGCCAGAGACATCGACACGCGTTCGCTGCTCCGCCGCGCGTACGGGCTCTTCCGCGCCGTCGAGACGCCGGACCGGGAGCTCGTCGAACGGTGCATCGCGGCGTATGGGACGCAGGGCGACAGCGGCCGCTGGCGCCTGCGCGACGAGGACGCCCTCGTGCGGCGACAGGCGGAACAGACCCTGCTCGCCGCGGGCCTCGTCGACGCCGGCCATCGCAACGGGTTCAAGGTGCAGCTCGGCCGCGAGCTCCGCCGCCGCCCGCTCGGCGCGCCGCACACCGATCGCGGCGCGATCATCGCCGACCTCCTGAGCGACTCGGAGAAGGTGACCCCGCTCGGGCGCGAGGTACGCGGGCCGGGCGAGGTCCTGGACGCGGTCGACGTCGCGTGGTACGGACGCGGCCGGATGAGCTTCCTCTGGCAGCTCGATTGGACCGCCCGGCTGCATCGCAGCCTCGTCGCGATCGGCGAGCAGATCCCCGATGACGACCGGGTGTTCCGCTTCCTCGCGCTGGCCGACGAGCGGCGACCGCTCGCGGTGTTCAAGCTCGAGCGGTCGGCGGCGCTGCGCGAGGCCGTTCGACGGCGCGGCTGGCGCTTCGTAAAGTGGGGCCCGCTGCGCTCGTTCGTGGCCGATCCGGCGGGGGCGCTCGCCGGGCTCGAGGGCGTCCTGGGCCTTGAACCTGCAGTGGAACAAGCGGGCCAGCAGCTCGCGTTCAGGTGGTAAGAGCGGGTTTTCCCGCGAGGCGAACGCCGAGGAAAAGGAGCACGAAACAGATGGGAAAGCCCACCGTCGTCACGGATCAGACATTCGAGCAGGAGGTCCTCCGGTCGGACACGCCGGTCTTGGTGGACTTCTGGGCGACCTGGTGCGGTCCCTGCCGCATGGTGGCCCCGGTCCTGGAGGAGATCGCGAACGAGAGCGACAAGGTCCGGATCGCGAAGCTCGACGTGGACGCGAACCCGATCACGGCGGGCCGGTTCGGCGTCCGCGCGATCCCCACCATGATCCTGTTCAAGGAAGGCAAGGAGGCCCAGCGGATCGTCGGCTTCCAGCCGAAGGATCGTCTCCTCCAGCAGATCCAGCCGCACATGGCCCGCGCCTAAGGGCGCGCCCTGGGCCGCCCACGGATCCACGCGCTCGCGCTACTGGTCGGGTCCGTCGTCGCCCTGACGATGGGGCTCGGCGGTCCGGCGAGCGCACGAGCGAATTTCGCCCGTTCCGACCCGGCGCCCAATACGCGGCTCGCGAACGCGCCCGGGCGCGTGCTCGTGGGCTTCTCCGAGCGGATCCAGGTCGCGGGCAGCGGGCTCGAGCTGTTCGACGGCGAAGGCCGCAGCGTCACGAAGGGCGCCGTCGCGACCGGTGATCCGGCTGAGCTGACGCTTCCCCTCCCGCCGCTCGGCCCAGGCACCTACGCCGTCGCGTGGCACACGGTCTCCGCCCAGGACAGCGCCGCCGCGAAGGGCTACTTCGCCTTCGCGGTCGGGCCCGTGCCGCCGAACGGGGGCACCACCTCGGCGAGCTCGCTCACCCGCGCCGGGATCACGGCCCAGCTCGGGATCGCGCCGTTCGAGGCGGGCGAGAACATGTACTCGGTGACCGTCCAGCGGTCGGGAACGCCGCTGCCCAACGTGACCGGCGTGCGCCTCCGGTTCGCCCCGCAGGCGCGCGACATCGGCGAGACCGAGGCGGTCCTCCGCGCGCAAGGCGGCGCGTTCGGCGGGACGGGGATGGAGCTGCCGTTCGGCGGCCCGTACCGGGTCGACGTTCGGGTCGCCCGCTCCGACTCATCGGACGAGCTCGAGTTCTCGTTCCTGCAGACCCTGCCACTGGCCGCTTCGCCGGCCCCGGCAACGCCCGCGCCCTCCGGGGCGACGCCGAGCGCGTCGCTGGTGGCCGGGGCGAGCCCCGCTCCGGCCGGTGGCGACAACGGCGGCGCGCTGCTCGCCCTCGCGCTCGCGGCGGGCGTGCTCCTCTTGATCGGCGTGCTCGGATTCGCGCGGCGGCGGGCCTGACGGTCGCGATCGCGACGACCGGTCGCGGATCGGGGCCGGGCTACCGACGCCCGCGGCGACAGCTGCCGCAGAGCCCGTAGAAGTCGAGCGCCGCGTGATCGACCTGGAAGTCGTGCCGTTGGCCGACGGCGCCGAGCATCGGCGACACGAGCTCCTCGGCGACGTCCTCGACCCGCTGGCAGCGCGTGCACACCAGGTGGTGATGATGCTGCGCGTCGCAGGCGATGTATGCCGAGACATGGCCCTCTCGCTCGAACCGGCTGGCCATCCCGTCCTCGACCTGCGCCTCGAGCGCGCGGTAGACGGTCGCGCGCCCGATGCCGGGGTGATGCGCCTTGATGCGCTCGTACAGCTCCTGCGCGCTGAGGGCGCGTCGCGCGGCGGCGAGCGCCTCGGCGACGATCACCCGCTGGCGGGTGAGACGGCGTCCGCCCGCGGTCAGCCGTGTGGGGATCGACGCGACGCTCATGTTCTGAGGATAGTGTGAGATCGCCCGATCTTCGCCGATGACGATGTCGCCCTTCGCTCTCGTGATCGAGGCGCGGGGTCCGCGCGCGATGGGCGCGCTCGTCCTGGCCGCTGTGCTCGTCGCGTCTGTCGGCTGCACGCCGGCGCGACCGGCGCTGCCGACGGCGAGCGCGGCGTTCGTCGTTCCGACCGAGCTGGCGAACGGACGGGTCGAGGTCACGCTGCTCCCGAGCTATCGGCTCGGGCAGCCGGCGACGCTGCCGGTGACGATCATCGCCACGCGCGGCTCCATGACCGGGCCGGCGAACCCGCGGATCGTCGCGAGCGCCATGAGCGCAGGGAAGTCCGAGGTGCTCGTCCGACGGCTCGACGTTCCGCCCGTGACCGTGCGGGCCGGCGAGCGCCGGACGATCAGCGTCTCCTGGGACGGTCGCGATGAGCACGGCGTCGCCGTCCCCGCGGACACGTATTCGCTCCTGCTCGACTTCCGGAACGAGGGCGTCGGCGAGGCGTCGGTCGGGACGGCGGGGGTGACGATCGAGCTCGGGCCGTGACGGGCTCCTCGCGTGCGTCGCGGCGGTGTGACCAGCTACGCCCGCCCGAGCACGACGCCGTCGTACCGCCCGAGGACGTGCACCGCGATCTCCGGATGCGCCGACGCGACGCGCTCGACGAGCGCTCGCGCGTCGCCGCTGTTGCGCGCGAAGAGCTCGTAGTGCATCGGGATCACGGCCCGGATCCCGGCCTCCGCGGCGAGGTCGGCCGCCTCGGCCGCGCTGAGGTTCCCGACGAGGTTCTGGGCCTCGCGCTCGGCGCTCCGCCCGTTGATCGGGAGCAACGCGACGTCCACGCCGAGCGCCCTGAGGCGCTCGGCCATCCCGTCGTACCGGATCGTGTCGCCCGCGTGATAGATCCGGACCCCTCCGACGTCGACGACGTAGCCGAGGAACCGGTACTCGCCCGGCGTCGGGCCGAAGCCATACGCGTCGGCCATGTCGACACCGTGACACGCGGGCACCGGCGTCACCCGCGCTTCGCCGATCGCGAGCTCGACCTCCGGTACGGCGCCCACGACACGGTGCGTCCCGACCGCGCCGGCCGCGCGCTCGGCGATGGGCGCCGGGACGACGAAGCGCGCGTCCGGAGCCGCCTCGGCGAGGGCCGGCCAGATCGGGAGGTCGAGGTGATCCCGGTGCTCGTGCGTGGCGAGGAACGCGTCGACGAAGCCGAGCTCGCTCGCGGCGACCGGTGGGGGGTGGCGTCGATCCGGGCGATCGGTGAGGAACACGTCGATCGCGAGCGTCGTCCTCCCGCCTCGGACGACGAATCCCGCCTGCCCGAGCCAGAAGAGGGCCACCGTGCCACGCGGCGGATCCGACGTCGCGATCCGCGCCGCGTAGCGTCGCAAGGTTTCGATCATTTCCAGCGTACTTCGGTAGATTCCCTTGCGTACACTTCCCGGCGTGACCGTCGCGACGCGCTCGCCCTCGACCGTCACCCGGGTGCGCTGCGCGCTTTACCGTGTTCCGCTCCCCGAGCCGGTCAGCGACGCGAAGGTCACGACCGGACGCCAGCGCCCGCTCGGCGAGGTCGACGTCCTCGTGACGACCGTGGCGACGGCGGACGGCCTCGAGGGCCTCGGCTTCAGCTACAGCAAGCGCGCCGGCGGCCCAGCGCTGTTCGCCCACGCCCGGCAGATCGGTCCGCTCCTCGTCGGCGAGGACGCGCTCGACACCGGCCGGCTGTGGGAGAAGCTGCTCTGGGCCGCCGCGTCGGTCGGACGGCAGGGCGTCGCCGTGCAGAGCCTCGCGGCGTTCGACGTCGCGTTGCACGACCGGAAGGCCAGGCTCGCCGGCCTGTCGCTCGCGAAGCTCCTCGGCAGCCATCGCGACAGCGTCCGCTGCTACGACACCACCGTCGGCTTCCTGTCCATGGACGTCGCGACGGTCATCGAGCGCTCGGAGCGGAGCCTCGCCGGGGGCATGGGCGGGATCAAGCTGAAGGTGGGCGGCGAGGCGCGTGACGACATCGCCCGCGTCGAGGCGCTGCGGCGAGCCCTCGGCGATGGCGTCGCGATCATGGTCGACGCGAACCAGGCCTGGGATCGCGCGACGGCGAAGCGCGTCGGTCGCCGGCTCGGCGAGTACGGCCTCACCTGGATCGAGGAGCCGCTCGACGCGTACGACGTCGCCGGCCATGCGGCCTTGCGCGAGGCGCTCGACACGCCCATCGCCACCGGCGAGATGCTGTCCTCGGCGATCGACCTCCGCCGGCTGCTCGACGGCGACGCGGTGGACGTGATCCAGCCCGACGCCCTGCGCATCGGCGGGATCACGCCGTACCGCCGGGTGAGCGACCTCGCGGACGAGCTCGGCGTGACCGTCGCGCCGCACTTCGCCACCCAGCTCCACGTCCACCTCGCGGCGTGCCAGCCGCGTGAAGGCTGGGTCGAGTGGTTCGATTGGCTCGACCCGCTGTTCGAGGAGCGCCTCGACGTGCGCGACGGACGTGTCGCCGTGCCGGATCGTCCCGGCCTGGGGCTCACGCTCGCAGCGCGCGCGAGCGGATGGATCGTCTCCGCGGCCGATCTGCCGGAGCCGTAGCGGTGCGCATCGCCGATCTTCGGGCCACGCCGGTCGCGATCGGCGATCCGCCGCTCCGGGCCTCCTCCGGTCTGCACGCGCCGTACGCCCTTCGGACGATCGTCGAGGTCGAGACCGACGACGGCATCGTCGGGATCGCCGAGACGTACGGCGGCGAGGCGGCGCGGCGCGCGTTCGAGCGCGCGCGCCCGGCGGTCATCGGCCGGGATCCCTGGCAGCTCACGCGGCTCCGGGTCGACGTGGAGGGCCTCGACGGACAGCCGCCGGCCGAGGGCTTCGCCTGGGAGATGCGCTCGCTCGCTCCCGCGGCGCTGTTCGGGGCGCTCGAGGTCGCGTGCCTCGACGCCATCGGTCGGGCGATGGGACGTCCGGTCGTCGATCTGCTCGGCGGCCGGGTCCGCGACCCGGTCCCGTTCTCCGCGTACCTCTTCTTCAAGCACGGCGGCGACGACGAGTGGGGCGAGGTGATGACGCCGCAGGCGGTCGTCCACGAAGCGCGGACGATGTGCGCGCGGTACGGCTTCCGCTCGGTGAAGCTCAAGGGCGGCGTGCTCGAGCCCGATCGCGAGGCCGAGGCGGTCCTACTCCTCCGCGAGGCCTTCGGGCCGGACGTTCCGCTCCGCATCGACCCGAACGCGGCGTGGAGCGTCGCGACGAGCCTCCGGGTCGCCGCGAAGCTCGACGGCACGCTCGAGTACCTCGAGGATCCGACGTCCGGGCTCGACGCGATGGCCGAGGTGGCGGCCCAGGTGAACATGCCGCTCGCGACGAACATGTGCGTGACGGCCTTCGAGCACATCGCGCCGGCGGTCGAGAAGCGGTCGGTCGCCGTCATCCTCTCGGACCACCACATGTGGGGCGGGCTCCGCGCCACGGTCGAGCTCGGGCGGCTCTGCCGGACGTTCGGCCTCGGGCTCTCGATGCATTCGAACTCGCACCTCGGCATCTCGCTCGCCGCGATGACGCACGTCGCGGCCGCGGTCCCGGAGCTGACGTACGCCTGCGATACCCATTACCCGTGGCAGACCGACGAGGTCATCACGGGTGGGAAGCTCGCGATCGTCGACGGCGCGGTCGCGGTGCCCGCGGGTCCGGGCCTCGGCGTGGAGCTCGACCGGGACGCGCTCGCCCGGCTCCACGAGCAGTACCGGCGCGCCGGGCTCGCCGCCCGCGACGACGCCGCGGAGATGCGACGGATCGATCCCTCGTGGCGCCGGCACGTCGGGGACTGGTGATGGCGGCCAAGCGCGAGGCCCTCGCGCGCACGCTCGAGTTCGACGCCCAGGTCCGGCGGCGCTACGCCAAGCTCAGCCCGGCCCACCGCAAGGTCGCTGACTACCTCCTCGCCGACGGCAGGCGGGCCGCGCTCGTCCCGGCCGCCGACATCGCGACGACGCTCGAGATGAGCGAGGCCACCGTGGTCCGGTTCGCCCAGGCCCTCGGCTTCTCGGGCTATCCCGAGCTGCGCGACGGGCTCCGCGAACGGTTCCTCACGACCGCGACGAGCCTCGATCGCCTCGCGGCGAGCGCGGCGGAGCCGTCGAGCGCGCGCGGCTCGGTGCTCGAGCGCGTGCTCGCCGAGGACGCCGATGCGGTCCTCGGCACGCTGGCCCAGATCCCCGTCGAGGCGTTCGACGCGGTCGTCGGCGCGATCATCTCGGCGCGCCGCACCTACGTCGTCGGCTCGCGCGGATCGGCGGGCCTTGCGCTGGTGCTCGGGATGGGGCTGCGCATCTTCCTGCCGGAGACGCGGGTCATCGCCGTGAACGTCGGGGACGCGGCGGAAGAGCTCCTCTCGCTCAAACGGGGCGACGTCGTCATCGTCATCAGCGTGCTTCGCTACGCCGGGCAGACGCTCGAGATCCTGCGGTACGCCCACCAGGAGAAGGCCCGGACGGTGGCGATCACGGACAGTCCGATCTCGCCTGTCGCACGGCTCGCCGACCTCGTGCTCCTCGCGCGGCCGACCCCGCCCCGCACGATGGCCTCGTACGCGGCGATCGCGAGCATCGCGAGCGCGCTCACCGAGGCCATCGCGGCGCGGAACGGTCCCCGGGCGGGTCGCTCGCTACGCGACGCCGAGGCGCTCTGGGACCGCTTCCGCGTTCATGCCCGCGAGCCGCGCTGACGTCGTAG
>DASWCU010000088.1:0-3950 GCA_036389935.1 Candidatus Limnocylindria bacterium | reverse complement strand
CGCGGTCGGGACGGCGAGGCCCTTCCGCTCGGCCGCCTCGAGGAGGGCCTTCGCGAGCGGATGCCCGGAGCGGGCCTCGGCCCCGGCCTGGAGCCGCAAGAGCTCCGGCTCGTCGAACGGCGGAAGGGCGACGACGTCGGTCACCCGCGGTCTGCCCTCGGTGAGCGTCCCGGTCTTGTCGAAGATGACTGCCTGGATCCGCGCGGCGAGCTCGAGGCTCGCCGCCTCCTTGAACAGGATGCCGTGCTTCGCGCCGATGTCCGTCCCGACCATGACCGCCGTCGGCGTCGCGAGCCCGAGCGCGTCCGGGCAGGCGATCACCACCGCGGTGACGGCGAGGGTCAACGCGAAGAGGATCGGCTCGCGCGCGACGACGAGCCAGAACAGCAGGGTGAGGATGCCGGCGGCGACCGCGACGATGACGAGGTAGTGCGCCGCGCGGTCCGCGAGACGCTGCGCCGGCGCCTTCGAGGACTGCGCGGCCTCGACGAGGCGCGCGATGCGGGCGAGCGCCGTGTCCGCGCCGACCTTCGTGGCCCGGTAGCGGATCGATCCCGTCTGGTTCACCGTACCCGCGACGACCTCGGCGCCACCCTGCTTCTCCACCGGGATCGATTCGCCGGTGACCATCGATTCGTCGATCGAGGTCCGGCCGTCGACCACCTCCCCGTCCACCGCCACACGCTCGCCCGGCTGGAGAACGAGGATGTCCCCGACCCGCACCTCGGCGATCGGCACGCGCAGCACCTCGCCGTCCCGCTCGACGTTCGCCTCGCTCGGCGCGAGCTCGAGCAGCTTGCGCACCGCGTCCGACGAGCCACGACGGGCCTTCATCTCCATCCAGTGGCCGAACAGGAGGAACGTCGCGAGCATGACCGCCGCCTCGTAGAACGTGTCGCCACCGACCGTGAGCGTCAGACCGACGCTGAAGACGTACGAGACGAGGATCCCGAGCGAGACGAGGACGCTCATGTTGAGGACCCCGGAGCGGATGGAGCGCCAGGCCCCGGTGTGGAACACGCTCGAGGCCCAGAGCGCGACCGGCGTGGCGAAGATGAAGAGGAGCCAGTTGCGATCGATCGGCGCCGGGAGCGCGCGGCCGCCGAGGAGCAGCGTCCCGAGCGACGAGTATGCGACGACCGGGAGCGAGAGGACGAGCGCGATCCAGAACCGGCGGCGCATGTCCGCTTCCATCGCCGCGGCCATGCGGGGATCGGACATATCGTGGCCCATCGCCTCGTGCCCGCCGTGCGCCGCCGTCCTCGCGGCGGCGTGGTGCATCGGCTCGTGCGAGCTGACCTCGGACGTGGGCAGGGGTACGGGGTTCTTGAAGTTGCAGCGCTCGATCTGCCGGGCGAGCGTCGCCGCATCGGTCATCCCGGCGTGGACGGTGACGCGCGCGATGCGCCGCTCGAGGTCGACCTCCGCGCCGACGACGTGCGGGAACCTGACGATCGCCGCGTCGAGGTCCTCCTGGCAGCACGGGCAGAAGACCTCGTCGAGCGCGATCTCGAACGTCTCGGTCGGTGTCGCGGCGGGGAGGGCCGGCATCAGCCGGCCGCCCCGCGGACGCTACTTCGCCTTCTCGTCGGACTCGAAGATGCCGAAGACGTTGCCCTCGGTGTCCCTGCAATACGCGAAATAGCCCTGGCCGGGAACGGCATCCTTGGCCGTGATCACCTCGCCGCCCGCATCCTTCACCGCCTGCGCGCCGGTCTCCCATTTGTCGACGCCGATGGTGTTGATGACGGCCTGCTTGTGGTCGCTGCGGCCCATCACCGCCCCATCGATGCCGACTTCATCCTTCTTGCCGGTCGTCGCAAGCAGGTACTTGAACGGCCCGCCGTAGTCGTTGAATTCCCACCCGAACGCCTTCTTGTAGAACGCGGCGGCCCGGTCGGGATCGTCCGCGGTGATCTCGAAATGCGTGACGCGACCCATACGTGCTCCCCTCCGTACGCCGGAAATCGCGCAGACCATAGCAGCCCCAAAGACGTCGTAGCGTTCGCTGACCATGGCGGGGAAACGAACGGGCACGACGCCGACGTCGCTCACCTGGCGGGCCGCGATCGCGTCGCGGCTCCGCGCCCATTCGCTCGTCGAGCGTGCGCCGCGCGACGCGCTCGAAGACGTCATCGGCGCGGTCTGCGGCATCCACGCCCAGGTGATGACCGCGGCGGAGCTTTCCATCGGAACGCGTGTCTCGATGACGCGGAGCGAGATCCGCGCGGCGCTGTGGAACGAGCGGCGCTTGGTGAAGACGCATGGGATCCGCGGCACGATCCACGTGTTCCCGTCGCGCGAGTTCCCCATGTGGCGCGCGGCGCTCGGCGCTCGTGCGGACCCCGGCGAGGCGAAGCGCCTCGAGGCGCTCGGACTCGACCGGCGGCAGATCGACCAGATCGTCGACGCGATCGGCGAGGCGCTCGATGGGCGACGCCTGACGCTCCGCGCGCTCGGCGAGGAGGTGGGCGCGCGCGTCGGAGCGTGGGCGCTCGAGGGGGACATCTCGGCATTCGGCGGCTCGTGGCCGAAATGGCGCGTCGGTCTCGGGTTCGCGGGCGTGGCCGGCATCGTCTGCTTCGGCCCGAATCAGGGCACCGAGGTGACCTACGCGCGGCCCGATCAGTGGCTCGGCCCGTGGACGCCGGCCGAGCCGGAAGCGGCTCTCGCGGAGGTGTTCCGGCGCTACCTGCGCGCCTATGGCCCCGCGACCCATCGCGACTTCGCGCAGTGGTTCCGGCTCCGTCCGCCGGTCGCGCGCGAGATCGCCGACGCGATGCGCGACGAGCTCGAGGAGGTCGACGTGGAGGGCTACCGGTGCCTGCGCCTGCGCTCCGACGGCGCGGATCCCCCTGTCGCCGGCTCCGTTCGGCTGCTCCCGCACTTCGATTGCTATCTCCGAGGCAGCTTCCCGCGCGAGCAGGTCGCGCCCGACCGGCCCGAGAAGGCGGCCGGCGGGACTGGGAATGTCCCTACGCTGATCGTCGACGGGGTCGTCGCCGGCGTGTGGGAGCAGCGGCGCACGGGGAAGCGGCTCGAGGTGCGGGTCGAGCCGTTCGAGAAGCCGACGCGCGCCCGGCGGGCCGCGCTCGAGTCGGAGGTCCGGCGGATCGGCGAGATCCTCGAGACCGAGGCGACGCTGACCCTCGGCGAAGTGAGCGCCCGCGCGCATCTTTGAAACCCTGCGAGCTGCACCGCCTTCGGCTGTTCCGCTCGCGGGGGCCCTGCGGCTCGGGCCGGCAAAGCCGTCCCTCGCCTGAAGGGCCATGAAGCCTGGGCCATAAAGCCGCGCGCGTCAGGTCAGCGTGAGGTCGACCGACGAGAGGTGGATGAGATTCCCGTCGCGCGGGCTCGTGTCGTACACCTCGACCCGACCCGGCTGCGCGCCGCCGCTCAGCGTGTACGACATCGTTCCGCTGAACGGGCCGCGCTGGCCGAGCGGCCCGCTCACGGACGCGGACCCGGTCCCGATCTCCGTGCCCGCCTGATCGCGAACGCGCATCGCGAGCTGGTTGTGCTGGATGGCCTGCGCGAAGCCGCTCACGCTGATCGGGCTCGTCACCGCCGATAGGCTCGCGGGTAGGCGGATATCGATCCGTTCCACCGGACAACCGCGGCAGCGAAGCCACCACCAGATCCAGCCGGCGATGGCGCCGATCCCGAGCAGGCGTGCGAGCATCGTTCGACCTCCTCACGAGAAAGCTGCGGCGCGCATGCTATTCCCCGGATCGGTGTCGCACCGCTTCGCCCGCACCCGGCGCGAGCCGCTCGGTCCAGGGCGCTGCATCATTCGGCGGTGGACCTCGCCCTCGCCGCCCGATACCCGGTGATCCCCTGGCCGCGGTCGGTCGAGCCGCGCGACGGCGCCTTCGAGCTGCGACCCGGGACCGGCATCGCACTGGCCGGCGGCCGCGACGGCGAGCTCCACGGCCTGGCCGCATCGCTCG
>DASWCU010000087.1:0-13383 GCA_036389935.1 Candidatus Limnocylindria bacterium | reverse complement strand
GAAGAGCCTCGCGTAGAACGCGCGCGACCCTGCGGGATCGGTGCTCGAGAGGTCCACCCACGCCGGCTTGTTTTCCCCGGGCATGTCCTGCCTCCTCCTTTGGTTGCGCGCCCGACAGGCTAGTCGCTCTCCGGATTCGAGAACGAGGGGCTGGCGGGAATCGAACCCGCGACACGAGCCTTAGGACGGCCCTGCTCTGTCCGCTGAGCTACAGCCCCGTCACCATCGATTCTGACAGGACGCCTGGGTCAGCCTGCGGCCGCGACCTCATCCCGCGAGGCGTAGGGCGCGCTCGCGTGGACCGCATGGATGCGCTCGAGCGGGACCGCGCGGAACGCTCGCACGACCGCCGGATCGAACTGCGTGCCGGCGCACCGCTCGACCTCCGCGAGCGCCTCCTCGAGCGGGCGCCCGCGGCGGTATGGTCGGTCGGAGGTCATCGCGTCGAAGCCATCGGCGACGGCGAAGATGCGCGCGCCGAGCGGAATCTCCTCCTCCGCCAGGCCCTCCGGGTACCCGCTGCCGTCCCACCGCTCGTGGTGCGCCCGGACGATCGTGGCGACCTCCTCGAGGAACGGGATGTTGGCGATGATCCGCGCGCCGAGGTCCGGGTGCGAGCGCATCGTCTCCCATTCGCGCTCCGTGAGCGGGCCCGGCTTGCGGAGGATGCGGTCCGGAACACCGATCTTGCCGATGTCGTGAAGCAGGGCGCCGCGACGCAGGGTCGCGTGCCGCTCGGCGGGTACCTCGAGGACCTCCGCGATCAGCTCCATGTACCGGACGACGCGGCGGGCATGCCCCTCTGTCTCCGTGTCGCGAACGTCGGCGCGCTCGACAGTGCGGCCAGGGTCGCGTCGTAGGTTCGCTCGTTCTCATGCAGTGCCGCGCCGAGCGCGCTTGCCTGTGCCACGATCCGTTCCGATGACCGCACGTACACCCGCCCGCCGTCCGGGGGAGCCAGCGGTATCAGTTCGTCGTCCAGCCGAGCGGCGGGCTCTCCGCGGGCATACCTACAACACGGCTGTTCCCGGTGGTCCAGGCGGTCTAGGATGCAAGCGCATGCACGCGACGCCCGATGGTTCCGGTGCCTCGGTCGACCTCATCGACCAGATCCGACGTGACCATCGCGAGCGCGCGGCGAAGGCCGACGCGGCGCGGGGGCCGCAGGCGGTCCTGCCTCCGCTGAAGCAGGTTCCCCTGGTCGAACCGAAAGCGGTCGCGCGCCCCGTCGCGGCGCCTGCGGCGGCGCCCGCGCCGGCGCGCCCGCGTCCGCAAGCTCCGGGCCTGGCCGCACGTCGCGCCGTCGGCGTCGATCTGCGTGCGCCGCTCCTCACCCTGGGTCACTCGATCGGCCGGGTCGACCGCGCCCTGACCGCGTGGACCGGGACCGCCGCCGAGGCGCTGCGCGCGACGGCTGCCCGGTCGATGGCCGGCCGCCGGGCCGCGCCGGCTCCAGCCGCCGTGGCCGAGCCGGAGGCGCCGGCGCCTGCCGCTCCGCGCGATGTCGCGGAGGTCACCGCCCCGCCGGCCGATCTGCCACGGCTGCCGAGCGCGGAGGAGAAGCTCGAGCGCGACCAGCTCGCCCGCCGGGTCGCGGCATGGGGCTCGGATCATCCCGACGTCGCGTTGATCATGCACGTGGTCGCGACCCGCTGCCACGCGCGCGGCGCGAGGGACGAGGCGCATCAGCTCTACGAGCGCGCGCTGAACATCCAGGAGCGTGCGTTCGGCCCGGCCAGCCCCGCCGTGGCGGCGATCCTCCGCGATCTGGCCGATCTCGAGCGCGAGCTCGGGCGCGAGGACGACGCGTGCACGCGCGAGGAGCGCCTCGCCCAGATCATGGCGACCTGGCTTCCGGAGCACGGGTCGACCACCGCCTCCTGACCACGCGAGCGGGACCCGATCGCGCGACCCTCGTGGCCTTCGCGCTCGTCGTGATCATCGGCGGATCCAACTTCGTCGCGGTCCGGTTCAGCAACCAGGGGCTCGCACCGTACTGGGGCGCGACGCTGCGCTTCTTTCTCGCGGCGATCCTGTTCTTCGCCATCGCGGCTCTGCGACACCGGGCGTTGCCGCGCGGTGCGGCGCTCGTCGGGGCGATCGTGTACGGATCGCTCAACTTCGGCGTCAGCTACGCGCTCGCCTACCAGGCACTGGTCGATGCGCCGGCCGCGCTGGCCTCGGTCGTCGTCGCGCTCGTCCCGCTGATCACGCTGCTGCTCGCGGCGGCGACCGGGCTCGAGCGACTCCAGGCTCGGGGCGTCGGCGGCGCACTCGTGTCGACGGCCGGGGTCGCCATCGTGTTCGGCGACCAGCTCTCGCTCGCGGTGCCGGCGCGGGCGATGCTCCTGCTCCTCGGATTCGCGGCCGCGATCGCGGCGAGCACGGTCGCGGCGAAACGCTTCCCGCGCAGCGACCCGATCGCGACGAACGCCGCCGGCTTGGTCCCGGGCGTCGCGCTCCTGTTCGTCCTGTCGCTGCTCGCCGGCGAGGACCGGTCGCTGCCCACGCTCCCGCAGGCCCAGCTCGCGCTCGCGTGGCTGGTGACCGTGGGGACGGTCGGCCTGTTCGCGGGCGTGCTCTTCGTCCTGGGACGCTGGACCGCGTCGGCGTCGTCGTACGCGACGGTGCTCTTCCCGCTGGTGACGACGGCGCTCGGCGCGATCCTGGCGCGCGAGCTCGTGGGCCCGCAGTTCCTGATCGGCACGCTGCTCGTCATCGCCGGCGTCTACGTCGGCACGACGCGGCCCGCGGCGAAGCCGGCGGGGGTGCCTGCGCCGGCGCGCTGATCGCCGGATCCCACCCCATACACTGGGGTGCAGCGGGGTGTAGCGCAGCTTGGTAGCGCGCAGCGTTCGGGACGCTGAGGTCCCGGGTTCAAGTCCCGGCACCCCGACCAGTAGCGATTACGCCGAGCGTGCCCCGTGCCGTCCGCTGCCGAACCGGCAGCCCGTGTCGTGCACCGCGGCGTCCACCCACGATCCGGCGACGAACGCCTGCACGCGGTGATCGACCATCGGGCCGCGGTCCATCGCCGCGACGAGCGCGTCCGGCGCGCGCAGCACCGCCCAGGTGGAGCTGCGTCCACCCGGGCGCGCGTGGCTCTTGCGTCCGAGCGGCATCGCGATGCAGCGCCGGGTCTCGACGACCGCCGCGCCACGGAGGAGCCGGACGAGCTGCGGCGGCGCGTCGTCGTTGCCGCCCTCGAGCTGCAGCCATACGACCGTCTCGTCCTCGTGCAGGCACGCGTAGAGATCCATGGTCCGGTCGCGAGGTGCCGCGCTCATCATCATCACCACCAGCGGAGTGCTTCCACTCAGTCTCGGCGGGCGGTCAATCGGCCCCGTGGACTACCCCGCTCGGGTGAATGGCATGTCGCGTGCCGTCACGCTTCGTTGGTCGCGCAGCTTCAGCGCGTCTCCACGCGCATGAGCGCGACCGCGCGGGCCGCGCCGAACGTGCCGAGCGGCCGGCCGGTGGCAGCCTCGAGGCGCGTCACGACGCCGTCCTCCGCGAGGACGTAGAGGCGCTGCCCGTCCGGACTGAGCGACAGGCTCCGCACGGCGACACCGTCGAGGTAGCGTGCCTTGAGCGAGAGGTCCGCCGTCTGGATCGCGAGGATCCCGGTCTCGCCAACGACGTAGAGGCGCGTCCCGTCGGTAGAGAGCACCGCCCCGTGCCGCGGTGCTCGCGCGGTCGTCGCCACCGGAGGCACGAGCTGCGTGTTCCACCGCGCGATCGCGAGCGTGGTCGGCCCGACATCGGTCACGATGCCCGCGGCGCCGTTGACGACGTACAGATGACCGCCGGGGGCATCCATGACCATCGACCACATCGCGCGGACGCCGGCTCCCCCATCCGGGAGCGCGAGGATGCACTGCGCGTAGAGCTGCGTGGTATTCAGGGCGTGGATGAACGGCCCCTTCGTCGGGTTGAAGTAGAGCCCGAACTGCCACTGGCCGTGTGGATCGGCGACGGCCGAGTGGAAGATGCCGTTCATCGATGGCGCCGCGACCTTGATGTCGACGATCGGATCGGCCGCCACGCCACCGCCCTCGCGATTCGCGACCCGGACCCGGTACTGCGTCGCGGAGTCGAGATGCTCGATGAGGTACACGTTGCGGCCGTCGTCGCTCACCGCGTCGAACGTGTAGTCGCCCGCCGCGGTGATAGTGCGCGCGAGGCGCGCGTTCACGAGATCGACGACCGCGAAGCGACTGGTCGCACCGGCGCCCGGGGCGTGTGCCGCCGCGAGCACCAGCCATTGGCCGTTCGCTGACAATCCTGATGGCGCGGCGCCGTACACGCCGGGTAGGGCGAACCGTCCCGCCACGCTGAAGGTCCGGGTCGTCGCGGCGGACGTCGCATCGATCGCGTGGACCGCGGTGCTGTCGCCGCTCGGCTCGACCGACCAGTAATGGGACCAATCCGCCGTCGCGATACCGGCGGGCAGGGCGATCCGCTCCGCGCCGGTGTCGGCATCGAGGACCGCTGTGTCGGTGGCCCGGTCGACGTAGAGGATGTCGTGGCGGGCGGCGGCGTTCGGCGACGCCGTCGAGCCGCACGCGGCGGCGACCAGGCCGAGCACGACGACGAGCCGAGCGCGCATGGGTCACCTCCGTCCGTCCGCCATACAGCGGGCGGCGCCGAACGGTTCCCCTCAGCGCATCGAGGCCGCGATCCGGAGCGCCGTCGCCCGATCGACCTGCGCCTCGATCCGCACGACGAGGCTCCCCTGCTGCCAGATGAGCGTGTTGCCGGCCAGCCGCAGGCTCTCGGTCACGATGCCGACCCGATCCTCGTAGAAGAACTGGTGCGGCTGACCCTCCAGCCAGAATCCGGGACCGCCGTTCACCTGGAGGCTCTCGAGGCGCGTGTTCTGGTCGATCACCTTGCCGAAGAACTGCGGCGCGACCGTTCCGCCGCCGAACTCCGTGACGATCGCGCTCACCCCGGCCTGCGGTGACACCGGAACGCCCGCCCTGGTCCGGTAGACGAACGAGACCTGCGTCGACGTGCCCGTCGCCCGGACCCAGATCTCGTCGGGCTCCCCGAGCAGCGGATCCGCCGGCACGAGCACCGGGTAGCCGGCGCGTTGGCGGGCCACCTCGAGGGTGACGCGCTCCCCCAGGCCGAGCGACGGGCTCGGCGTGGCGGTCGCCGCGCCGGAGCGAGAGGGCGCCGGACTGGCGGTCGGCACGGGGCCGCGGAAGATCTCGACGCCGCGCAGCCGCAGGATGTCGACCGCGGCCGCACGTGCCTCCGGCGAGAACGTCAGCACGGCGACAAGGATGAGCACGAGCGTCGCGAGCGCAGGCAGGAAGCCGTACCGCACCGACGCGAAGGCGCGCCACCACGGCACCGGGCGCGGGCGCGCGATCCGCGCGAGCACGGCGGCGCGGACATCCGGCGCGGGCGGGTAGGCGATGGCGCGGCCGAGCGCGCCGAGCGCCGTCGCGAGCTGGGCGTCGCTCAACCGCGGCTCAGGCACGCGCGTACACCTCGCGCAGGCGGCCCATCGCCCGCGAGAGCCGCGACTTCACCGTGCCGCGCGCGACGCCGAGGACGTCGGCCATCTCCGCCTCCGACAGATCGAGGAAGTAGCGGTACGCGAGGACGATCCGGTCGTCCTCGCGCAGCCGGTTGAGCGCCGCGAGCAGGCCGGCGCGGAGGTCGGCCGCGAGAGCCGCGTCCTCGGGCGAGAGGGCCGTCTCGCTCGAGGTGCGGTCCTCGGCGGCGCTGAGCTCCACCGTCGGTCGGCGGCCCGCCGCCGCACGCCGGTTGCGGGCCTCGTTCGCGACGATGCGCAGCAGCCAGGGGCGGAACGGGGCGCCCGAGCGGAACCGGTCGAGCGCGTAGTACGCCTTCACGAAGGCGTCCTGGGTCACGTCCTCGGCATCGGCCGCGCTCCCGGTGATCACGTACGCGGTCCGCGCCGCGATCGCCTGAAAGCGAGCGACCAGCTCGCCGTATGCACCCTGGTCACCACGCTTCGCACGCTCCACAAGCCCTGATTCGTCCGACGGCTCCAGTGGCCGGCCCTCCACGGAGTGGCTACCGACGCTGGTACAGCCCGGTGCCGCCGGCGGTTCCCGTGCGGGCAGCCAGCCAGCGGTACCGCAGGTCGAGGTCATGGGCCGTCGCGCGCGACAGCGCGTCGGCCCCGAAGGACTCGACGGCGAACGACGCCGCGACCGCCCCGTGCAGCACGGCCTCGCGGATCCGCTGGTCGCTCGCCGCGCCCGTCCGCGCCAGCGCTCCGAGGAAGGCGCCGGCGAGCGCGTCACCCGCGCCGGTCGGATCGATGGTCCGGGCCGGATAGGCGGGCACCGAGAACTGCGGGCCGGGATCGAACAGCGTCACGCCCGAGTCGCCGCGCTTCAGGACGACCGCCCGGGGCCCCTGGCCGATCAGCAGGCCGGCGGCGCTCCCCACGTCGCCCGTCCCGGCGAGCGAGAGGAGCTCCGGCTCGGTGAGTGAGACGATGTCCGCCCGCGCGATGACCCGCTCCAGCGAGGTGCGTTCGCGCTGGATCCACTCATCCATGGTGTCGACGACGAGCAGCTCGGGGCGGCCGAATGACTCGAGCGCGCCGAGTTGGGCGGCAGGATCGGTATTCGCGAGCAGGACGAACGTGCCGGTCGCAGCGGGTGGCGGGCGCGGCCTCCACCCGGCGACCACCCCGAGCTCCGTGTTGCGCACGTCGCTCGTCGCGAAGTCGGTCCCGTAGCGGCCGGACCAGCGGAGGGTCTTCCCCTGACGTCGCGCGACGCCGCTCAGGTCGACATGCGCGGCGACGAGCGGCGCCAGGGCGGCGTCGCGGAAGTCTTCGCCGACGACGGAGACGAGCGCGACCGGGCCGTGCTTCGCGGCCGCGAGGCTCGCGTACAGCCCGGACCCACCGAGGACGTCCCGGCGGTGCGCGGCCGTGGTGCGGACGTCGTCGAACGCGAGCGGGCCGACGACGAAGACCGGCACGAAGCCGAGCGTAGCGGCCCATACGATGAGGCCGTGCGCTTCATCGCGATCGCCCGCGATGCCGGATCCAGCGATGAATGAACGGGGCCACGATCTCGCCGCCCGAGCTTTCTCCTCGACGAGCGAGGCCTACGAGCGGGTCCGTCCCGAATACCCGGCGGCCGCGGTCGACCTCCTCGTCCGGGAGCTCGGCATCGTGCGCGGGCGCGTCGTCGTCGACGTGGGCGCCGGCACCGGGAAGCTCACCCGCGCCCTCGTCCGGACCGGCGCGACCGTCATCGCGGTCGAGCCGCTCGCCGAGATGCGCGATCGACTGGCCGAGGCCGTGCCGCAGGCGGTGCCGTTCGCCGGGACGGCCGAGCGGATGCCGCTCCGCGACGCGTCCGCCGACGCGATCACGGTCGCGCAGGCGTTCCACTGGTTCGACGGGCCGCGGGCGCTCGCCGAGTTCCACCGCGTCCTCGCACCTGGCGGGAGGGTCGGGCTGGTGTGGAACGTGCGCGACCACGCGGTCGCGTGGGTCCGCGACTTCGACGCGATCGTCACGCGCGTCGACCCGGACCGTCCGGATCACCAGCTCGGCCTGTGGCGGGAGGCGTTCGAACGCACGACGCACTTCGGCCCGCTTCGCGAGCGCACCGTCCCACATGGCCAGACCCTCACGCCGGCCGAGCTCATCGATCGCGCCGGCACCGTCTCGAGCATCGTGACGCTCCCCGCCGCGGAGCGCGAGGCCGTGCTCGACGAGTTCCGCGCCCTCGTCGCGTCGCATCGGGACCTGCGCGGGCGCGATGCGATCGAGCTCCCCTACCTCACGACGGTGTACTGGGCCGAGCGGCGCTGAGCGGCCGTCGGCGCTAGATCGCTCCGTCCTTCCGCAGTGTCGCGATCTCCCGCTCGGTGAACGCGAGCTCGGCGAGCACCTCCTCGGTGTGTTCGCCGAGGAGCGGTGGATGGAGCCGGATCGATGGCGGCGTTCCGTCCATGCGGACCGGGATGCCCGGGGCCCGCACGCGGCCGGCGGTCGGATGATCGACCTCCGCGATGAGACCGAGGTGTCTGACGGTCGGGTCCGCGAAGACCTCGTCGAGCCCGCTGATCGGCCCGACCGGAACGTTCGCCTCGCGCAGCCGACGGACGACGTCCGCCTTCGCGAGCTGCGCGATCCGTCGCTCGATGATCGGGATCAGGGCCGTGCGATGCTCCACCCGCTTGCCGTTGTCGGCGAAGCGCTCGTCCTCGAGGAGGTCCTCGAGCTCGACCGCGCGGCAGAAGCGTTCGAACAGCGCGTTGTTCCCGCAGCAGATGTTCACGAAGCCGTCGGCGGCGCGGAAGGTCTGATAGGGCACGATCGACGAGTGCACGTTGCCCTCCGGCTTGGGCACGGTGCCATCGGCGAAGAATCGCGCGGCCTGGCGCGAGAGCAGCGCGACCTGGCCCCCGATCATCGTCGCGTCGATGACCTGCCCCGCGCCGGTGCGTTCGCGGGCGTGCAGTGCGGCGAGGATCGCGAACGCCGCGAACATCCCCGCGACCATGTCCGCCTGCGGCACCCCGACCATCGTGGGCGTCCGGCCCGGCTCGCCGGTGAGGCTCATGATCCCGCCCATTCCCTGCACGATGAGGTCGTACGCCGGCCACGCCCGCCCGGGTCCATCCTGCCCGAAGCCGGAGATCTGGCAGAGGATCGCGCGCGGGTTCAACGCGCGGATGCGCTCCTTCGGGAACCCGAGCCGCGCGAGCGTTCCGGGGCTGAAGTTCTCGACCACGACGTCGGCGCGCTCGACGAGCCGCTCCAGGACGCGCTTCCCGTCCGAATGCTTCAGGTCCACGGTGATGCTCCGCTTGTTGCGGTTGATGGACAGGTAGTAGGCGGAGACCCCCCCGATCCGTGGCGGCGCCCAGCTTCGGGTCTCGTCGCCTTCGGCCGGATGCTCGACCTTGATCACGTCCGCACCGTGATCGGCGAGCATGAGCGTGCAATACGGGCCGGCGAGCGCGCGGGTGAGATCGACCACCCGGATCCCGGCCAGCGCGCCCTCGCCCGCGCCGCCACTGATCGCGGGCAATGCCTCGAGCGTGTCGTCATCGCGCAGCACGGTGTCGGCCTCCTGCTGCTCGCCGTTCACGATGAAGGCCGCCGTCTCGGCGATCGGGATGCCGAGCTCGCGCAGGATCTCGGTCGCGCTCTTGCCGGCTCCATCGACGCGCAGCTGCTTGGCGCCGCCGGGACTGAATTGACGGAGCTCGCCGTGCAACACGAGGGTCACCGACATGGCGGGCAGAGTACCGTTTGCGGATGGGGTCGCCGCTCGCGCTGTTCCCGCTCGGGACGGTGCTCTTCCCCGAGATGCTCATGCCGCTTCACGTGTTCGAGCCCCGCTACCGCATGCTCCTGCGCCGCTCGCTCGAGCGCGAGGAGCCCTTCGGCGTGGCCCTCATCAAGAGCGGCGTCGAGGTGGGTGGCCCGGCCGACCCGCATCCGGTCGGTACGACGGCCCGGGTGGTGGGTGCGACCGCGCTGCCCGATGGCCGCTCGCTCATCGTGTGTCAGGGCGAGCGGCGGTTCGCGATCGAATCGATCGATGCCGAGCGCGAGCCGTACCTCGTGGCGACGGTGCGCTACCTCGAAGAGGACGACGGCGCGGACGCCACTGTGCTCGCCGACGCCGCAGCCGAGGCGTTCGGCGAGTACCTGAGCGGGATCCTCGCGGCGACGCACGAGCCGCGCTCGGAGACGCCCTTGAACGGGCTGCGCACCGGCTCGCCGCGGGAGGTCTCCTACCGCATCGCGGCAGCGCTCGGCATCGACGCCGCCGAGCGGCAGCGGCTGCTCGAGGCGGAGCGCACCGCTGCCCGCCTCGAGTCGGAGGTACGGCTGCTCGAGCGGGAGAACGCGCTCCTGCGCGAGGTGCTCATGCGCATCCGGGCGAGCGGCGAAGGGCCCGCGCTGAACTGAGCGTCAGGCGAGGCCGTCCGCATGGACGACCGCGCCGTCGACGACGGTGCCGATGACGTGCACCGATGGCCACTCAGCGACGGGGGTCGCGGCGAGGTCGCGGTCCACGATCGTCGCGTCGCAGCGCATCCCCGGAGCGAGCGTCCCGCGCTCGCGCTCCGCGCCCATCGCGTAGGCGGCCCCCGCCGTGTACGCGGCGATCGCCGCATCGAGGGTGAGCGCCTGCTCAGGGTGCCAGGGCTCGCGGTCCGCGGGGCGCTGCCGCGCGACCGCCGCATGGACGCCGAGGAGCGGATCGATCGGCTCGACCGGGGCATCCGAGCCGAACGCGAGCCGCGCGCCGGCCTGGACGAGCCTTCGCCATGGATACGCCCGCGCCACGCGGGCGGCGCCCCAGTGGCGATCGGCGAGATCGCGGTCGCTGGTGGCATGGATCGGCTGCATGGACGCGATCACGCCGAACGCGACGAAGCGTTCGATGTCGCTCTCGCGGATCAGCTGCGCGTGCTCGATGCGGTGCCGGAGGCCGGGCGCCACGCGTCGCGTCGCCGCGATCGCGTCGAGCGCGACGCGCACGGCGCGGTCGCCGATGGCGTGGATCGCCACGGCGATACCGCCACCGGCCGCCCGCATGACGTCGCGGTCGAGGCGCTCTGGCTCGATCGTGAGCAGGCCGCGGTCGGAGGTGCCTTCGTACGGCTCCTCGAGCGCCGCGGTCTGCGAGCCGAGCGCGCCATCGGTGAAGATCTTCAGGTGGCCGACCGACAGCCACGGATCCCCGAGGCCGGTCCGGAGGCCGAGGGCGAGGGCCGCGTCGAGGCTGCCGTGCGGGATGCCCATGTGCACGCGGAGCCGCAGCTCGCCGCGTTCGTGCCGGCGCTGGAACGCGGCGAAGGCGTCCACCTCCTCGAGGTCCTCGATCGCGGTGAGGCCGCGCCGATGGGCCTCGGTCTGGCCGAGCGCGATCGCGGCGAAGCAGTCGTCCGCGCTCGGCGGCGGGACGACCTCGTCGACGAGGTGGTTCGCGTTCTCCTTGAGGATCCCGGTCGGGGCGCCGTGGGCATCGCGTTCGATCGCGCCGCCGGCGGGGTCCGGGGTCGTCGCGGCGATCCGCGCGGCCCGGAGGGCCGGGGTGTTCAGCCACCACGAATGACCATCGCGGCTGCGCAGCGCCGAGGGCCGACCGTCGGTGACGCCGTCGAGCTCGGCGGCGGTCGGCCAGCGGCCCCAGCGGTTCTTGTCGAAGCGTCCGCCGAGCACCCACGCGTCGCGCGGGAGCGGACGCGCGTACGCGGCGATGCGGGCGAGCGCGTCCTCGAGGGTCGCGCAGTCGCGGAGGTCGAGCTGCCGCATCTGGATCGCCCACCACATGAAGTGGACGTGGGCGTCCTGCCAGCCCGCCGTCATGAGTCCGCCGCGAAGGTCCACCCGTTCGGCGTCGGGATGGTCGCGCGCGAGGTCCGCCCTCCGTCCGATCGCGCGCACCGTGCCGGCTTCGGCGACCAGGGCCTCGGCGCTCGTGCCGTCGCCGACGTGGATCCGGCCGCCATGGAACAGCAGCGGAGGCACGGGGGAATGATGCGGCGCGCGGTCCGGTCGCGCGCGGCGCGGACCCGCGAGCGCGGGCCCGCGCCGCGACGTTCCTTAGGCTGCGCCCCTCTCGATCGGCACGCCGACGAGACTGCCGTATTCGGTCCAGCTCCCGTCGTAATTGCGGACGTTGTCGATGCCGAGCAGGTACTTGAGGACGAACCAGGTGTGCGAGCTGCGCTCGCCGATGCGGCAATAGGCGATCGTCTCGTGCGTGCCGTCCACGCCCTTGCTCGCGTAGATCCGGCGGAGCTCGTCGGCCGCCTTGAATCGCCCGTCCTCGGCGACCGCGGTCGCCCATGGAACGTTCACCGCACCTTTGATGTGACCGGCGCGCTGGGCGCCCTCCTGCGGCAGGTTCTCGGGCGCGATGAGCTCGCCGCTGAACTCCTTGGGCGAGCGGACGTCGACGAGCGCGCGACCATCACCGACCACCGTGTCGAGGACGTACTGGCGGAGCGCCCGCACCGAGTGCTCGATCCCGGGGGCGGTGTACTTCGACGGCGAGAATTTCGGCACGTCATTTGTCGTCGGCCGTCCCTCGGCGAGCCACTTGACGCGCCCGCCATTCACGAGCCGCACGTCCTTGTGGCCGTAGTACTTGAGGAGCCAGAAGAACCACGCGGCGAACCAGTTGTTGTTGTCCCCGTAGACGGCGATCGTGGTTTCCGACGTGACGCCGTAGAGCGAGAGCAGCTGTTCCAGCTGCTCCTTCGAGATGAGGTCGCGGACCGGCTGCTGCTGCAGATCCTTCTGCCAGTTCAGACCGATCGCGTTCGGCACATGGCCCTGCTCGTAGGCGGTCGTGTCGACGTCGACCTCGAACACGCGGACGTTGTCGGCGGAGCCATACTTCGCGAGCCAATCGGTCTCGACCAGGGCTTCGGGATGGGCGTATGCGGACATCGGATCTCCCCTCTCCTTGGTTTCGGTGGGCACGGATCGCATGCCTGCGGCTGGGTCGGCTGCGATCCTCGGCGGGGCCGGACGCGTAGCTCAGGCGGCGATCAGGCCGCCCGGGGACACCAGCAGGTTCGGCCGAAGCAGTCGGGCCCACGCGCGAGCGAATTTCCGACCTTGCGAGTCAACAATTGGCCTTTCTACCACGCCGGGTTCAGGAAAGCCAGGGCCAGACGGCGGCCGGCAGCTCGTCCATCGTGCGGATCGTGGCATCCGGCCGGATCGCGTTCGGGTCGGGGACGCCATCGAGCCTCCGCCAGACGGCTCGGAGGCCGAGCGCCTGCGCCCCGCGGACGTCGGCCTCGAGGTCGTTGCCCACCATGAAGGCCTCCGCCGGCCGGACCTTCGCCAGTGCGAGCGCGCGCTCGAAGATCGCCGGGTGTGGCTTGCGCCAGCCGACGTCGTGCGAGCTGACGACGGCGTCGATCGTGTCGGCGAGGCCGAAGCGAGCCCAGTCGCGGAGGACCTCGGCGTCGCCGCGCGAGAGCGTGTTCGTGACGAGCACGACCGCCAGCCCGCGGCCCTTGCACCAGCGAAGGGACTCGGCTCCTCCCCGCGCCGGAGTCGAGACGAGGTCGAGCGGCACCGCGAAGGCGGATCGGAGGCGATCGACGTCGACGTCGCACTCGAGGCCCTGACCGGCGAACCAGGCCTCGTACCAGCGGTTCGTCTCCTGACGGTGCGGGTCGTCGGCCCCGGTCGGCTCGAGCTCCGCGGCGATGAGCGCGTCGAGCCAGCCGCGCTCGCCGAACGCTTCGACGAGCGCCTCGCGGACGACCGCCCGGATCCGCTCGGGCGGGGCCCAGTGTTCGACCAGGGTGTCGCCGACGTCGAAGAACGCGGCCCGCACCCTCACCCGGATATCGTATCGGCGCGGTGCTCGACTTCGATCAGCT
>DASWCU010000086.1:0-2000 GCA_036389935.1 Candidatus Limnocylindria bacterium | reverse complement strand
GTCGCCGCGGGAGCGAACGGCGCCAGGCCGCGCCTCGCGGAGAAGTGGCGCGTCGCGCCTGATGGCCGGACCTGGACGTTCACCCTGCGCGCAGGCGTCGTCTTCCACGACGGCGTGCCGCTCGACGCGCGCGCGGCCGCGCGCAGCCTTTCGCGGCGCGCGAACGACCCGCTCATCGAGAGCGCCTCCGCGGACGCGGACGGCGCGCTCGTCGTCGTGACCCGGATGCCGTTCGGCCCGTTCCTCAGCGCGCTCGCGGCGAGGCCGTACGCGATCGTCTCGCCCGGCTCGCCTACGACGGGGACCGGTCCGTTCCGCGCGCGCCCGGCGGCCGGCGCGGCTCCGCTCGTGCTGGAGCGGAACGATCGTTACTGGCGGACCGATGGCAGCGGGCAGCGGCTGCCCTACCTCGATGCGCTCAGTTTCACGACCATCGCGGATCCGGCGGCGCGGCTCGCCGCGCTGCGCAGCGGAGCGGCGGATGTCGCGTTCGATCTGGCGCTGTCCGACGTGACCGCCCTGCGTGCGGATCCAAGCCTGCAGCTCGTGCCGCAGGCGCCGGCCACGGTCCTCTACCTCGGCCTGAACCTCTCCCGTCCCCCGCTTGACGACCTTCGAGTGCGCCAGGCGATAGCGAGCGCGGTGAACGCGCGCACGCTCGTCGATCGCCTCTACGCGGGCGAGGGCCGTCCGGCGAGCCAGTTCCCTCCACCGACGATGCTCGGCTCCGACGACTCCGTCACCGAGTTCGCGAAGACCGACAGCGGCGCGGCGAAGAGGCTGCTCGTCGACGCCGGTCACCCGTCCTTCGAGATCGAGCTCTGGTATCTCCTCGGTGCTCCATCGACGCAGCCGGACATGCGCCGGGTCGCGGAAAGCGTCGCGGCGGACCTCGCGGCGGTCGGGATCAGCGCCGAGCCCAAGACGATCGACGCGGTCACCTTCGCCTCCAACGTCCGGAACAACCGCTACCCGATGTGGCTCGCGACCGCCACTCCGGTCCCGCCCGACCCGGATGTGCTCCTCGGAGCGTTCTTCAACCCGCCGACGACCGACGGGCAGGACCAGCCCACCGAGGGCGGCGCCTGGGTGAACCGTGAGGTCGCGGGCCTGTTGCGCAAGGCGTTCGTCGAGACCGACGAGACGAAGCGCGCCGAGCTCTACAAGCAGGTCTCGAAGATCGTGCAGCGCGAGATCCCCCGCATCCCGCTCGTCTGGAGCGCCCCGCCCGTCGGCGCGAGCCGGAAGCTGCAGAACGCCGCCGGCGAGTTCTTTGCCGAGACGGCGCTCGGGAAATAGCGAGACCGCTGATCGGGTTCCCGGAGGACATGGGACCGACCGACGCCGAGCAGGCCCTACGCTGATCGCATGATGATGGGCGGCGGTCCTCACATGTTCATGTGGGGATCAGGCGGCACGCGCGAGCGCAAGCGTCCGTCGCTCGCCCTCTACCGACGGCTTCTCGTGTTCGTCCGTCCGTACCGCCTCAACCTCGTCCTGGCGGCCGCGCTGCTGATCCTGTCGACGGTGCTCGGCCTCGTCTGGCCCCAGGTCGTCCTTCGCGTGCTCGACCTCGGCCTGCGGGACGCGGCCCTACTCGATCAGCTCGTCGTGGCGCTCATCGCGGTGCTGCTCGTCCGAGCGGCGATCGACGGTGTCCGCCAGTACGTCATGACCTGGACCGGCGAGCGGGTCATCTTCGATCTGCGGATGGCGATCGTCCGGCATCTGCAATCGCTGTCGCTCTCCTTCTTCACCCGCCGCAAGACGGGCGAGCTGATGTCGCACGTGACGAGCGATGCGACGCTCGTGCACGGCGTCGTGACCCAGACGATCATCTCCGTCCTCGGCCAGGTCCTGACCCTGGTCGGCGGGCTCGTCGTCATCTTCGTGATGAATTGGCGGCTCGCGCTGCTCACGCTCGTCGTCGCGCCACCGATCGGACTGTTGGGCCAGTACCTCGGCCGGAGGATCCGCGCGATCTCGCGCGAGGCGCAGGA
>DASWCU010000085.1:0-15451 GCA_036389935.1 Candidatus Limnocylindria bacterium | reverse complement strand
CGCCCGGTTTGCCGCCCAGACGCCCTGACGTGTACGCTCCTCGGGACACAATCCAGTCCGCAGGGGAGCGGTAGGAGCGGTTCGGTCCTTCAATCCTGCCGTTCGTGGGAAGGAACCGTACAGAGACGTGGCGCAGAAGACCCTATTAGTAGCCGACGACGACGCATCGATCCGGTCGCTCCTCAAACAGCTCCTGGCCGACCAAGGCTTCGCTGTGCTCGAGGCGACCACCGGGATCGAGGTCGTCGACAAGGTGAAGGAGTCGAGCCCGGACCTGGTGATCATGGACGTCCGGATGCCCGAGCTCGACGGCATCGAGGCGCTGTCGCGGGTGAAGGCGACGTCGCCGAAGACCGCGGTGCTGATCATGACCGCGTTCGGCAGCTCGAACGCCGCGATCCGCGCAATGGAGCTGGGCGCGTTCGACTACATCACCAAGCCGTTCGAGCTCGACAAGATCTCCCATACGGTCAAGCGGGTCCTCGATTACCAGGACCTCACCCAGGAGGTCGAGGTCCTGCGCGACGAGATCAGCACGCTCGTGCAGACCGAGCGCATCGTCGGCAACTCGCCCGCGATGCAGGACGTCTACAAGACGATCGGTAAGGTGGCGAAGGCCGACGCCACCGTCCTCGTCTCCGGTGAGAGCGGCACCGGCAAGGAGCTGGTGGCCGAGGCGCTCCACTACAACTCCAATCGCCGGTCCGGCCCGCTCGTGAAGGTTTCATGCGCGGCGCTCCCGGAGACGCTCCTCGAGGCGGAGCTCTTCGGCCACGAGAAGGGCTCATTCACGGGCGCGATGACCCAGCGCCGTGGCCGCTTCGAGATGGCGGACAAGGGAACGATCTTCCTCGACGAGATCGGCGAGATGACGATGCCGACGCAAACGAAGCTTCTGCGCGTGCTGCAGGAGCGCAAGATCGAGCGGATCGGGTCGAATCTCCCGATCAAGGTCGATATCCGGATCATCTGCGCGACCAACAAGGATCTCCAGAGGCAGGTCGAACAGGGGAAGTTCCGCGACGACCTCTACTACCGCCTCAACGTGATCAACATCCACATGCCGCCGCTCCGCGATCGCAAGGAGGACATCCCCTCGCTCGTCGAGCACTTCCTCGCGAAGCATCGCTACAGCGCCACAGCGCAGCCGGCGGCGATCAGCGAAGAGGCGATCCGCCGGCTGATGGAATACAACTGGCCCGGGAACGTACGCGAGCTCGAGAACGTGATCGAGCGTGCCGTCGTGCTCTCCCGCGGGCAGATCATCACCAGCCGTGAGCTCCCGTTCGGCGAGCACGATGTCGGCGAGGGCGAGGACGCCGAAGGCGACGAGTCGAAGGCGGACAGCTCGTTCTTCAAGAAATCGGTCGCCCAGTTCGAGAAGGACCTCATCATGAAGGCCCTCCGCGACGCGAACGGGAACCGTTCGAAGGCTGCCGAGATGCTCGGCATCTATCGCCGCCTCCTCTACGCGAAGATCAAGGAGTACGCCCTTGAGGGCTACCCGCCCAAGGGCCGCTAGCGCCTCCAGCCGCCCAGCGCCAGCCGCCGCAACGGTCATCCGGCTGGTCGAGGCGAACGGCTCCGCCCGGACCGGTTGGGACGCCGCGGTGAAGGCCGCCGTCCGCGACGTCCGGGACGAGGCCGGCGAGCCGGTCGCCGTGGAGGTGACCCGGCAGTGGGCCGATGTCACCGCCCGCGGGCTCGGGAGCTATCACGTCGCGGTGCGGGTGGCGGTTCGGGAGGTGGTAAAACCGCCACCGCGCCGGCGCGGGCGGGCTGCCAGCTAGGCGCCAGTCCTCCCGGTCTTGGTCCTGTATCAGCCACCTGTTCCGGTTATTGACACGCCCGGCAGCCAAGGACACAATCGCGCCCTCCGTGACCGCGGCTCGTGCTCCGGTGCGGACTGGGGAGGCGCACTTGGGCGAGCCCGACGGACCGGATGCGCTCGCATTGGTCCTGATCGCCAACGACGGCGAGGTCATCCGGCGGCTTCGGCTCTCCGCGGCCGAGGCGGCGCGGGTCTGCAACGTCACGCCACGGCAGCTCATCTACTGGACGAAGAAGGGTCTGGTGAAGCCCTCGACCGAGGACGACCACGACTACGACGTCTTCGCCATGGAAAAGGCGATCCGCATCCGCCAAGCGCTCGAGAAGGGGTATTCGCTCGAGAAGGCGGCCCAGGTCGTCGGGCGCGACCTTGCCACGCTCCAGTCCGAGGTCCAGCGGATCGAGACAATGGACAGCGAGAACCTCGAGGAGGAGCTCCGCCGCCGGCTCGACCGGCTCGAGGAGCGGGTCGGCCAGCTTCGGCGGACGCTGCCGGCGACGCTCACGATCGCTCGGCTCCGCAAGGCGGTCGCCCTGCTCGCCCGGCTCGAAGTCCAGGGGACGCTGCAACACGCGGCGGCGAATGGGGAGACCGCGAAGGCCGTCGCGCTCCGGCTGGGCCGCGCGGTGGAGGAGCTCGAGCTGCTCCTGCGCGAGGTCCAACCCGCCGGGGCGTAGCCGCTCGAGCCGACCCGGGCGGGTAGCGTTCCAAGCATGACGGCCCGCACGATCGCCGCGGTGGCGGCCGGTAAGGCCACCCGTTCAGCGCTCCATGCCCTTGGTCGCGGGGCGACCGCCCTCCCGGGCATCGTCGCGCTCGGCGTCGATCCGGACGCCATCGCCGCCTTGGGCGCATCGCTCGCCCACGGGAGCGTCTGCATCTCCGGGACGAACGGCAAGACCACCACCGCTCGGATGGTGGCGGACATCGTGCGCGCGGCCGGATGGGCTCCCGTCCACAACCGCGCGGGCTCCAACCTCGACCGCGGGATCGCCGCGGCGCTCATCGCCGACGCGACCTGGTCGGCGCAGCCGCGCGCCGACGTCGGTGTCTTCGAGATCGATGAGGCGTCGGTCCCGCGTGTTCTCGCGCGGTTCGTTCCACGCGTCCTCGTCGTGACGAACCTGTTCCGCGATCAGCTCGATCGCTACTTCGAGCTCGACGCGCTCGCGCGTCGCATCGCGACCGCGATCGCGCAGCTCCCGGAGACCGCGACGCTGGTCCTGAACGCCGACGATCCGATCGTCGCCTCGCTCGCGACGGGCCATCGGAGCCGGATCATCACCTTCGGCGTCGACGACGCCAGCGTCGGCGGCGCGGTGCCGCAGGCGATCAGTGACGCGACGCGCTGCCCCCGATGCCGCGCCCCGCTCCGCTACGAGCGCGTCGTGTTGGCCCATATCGGCGACTGGCACTGCGAGAACTGCGGGCTCGCCCGGCCGCCTCGTGACGTCGCGGCCGCGACCGTGCGTCTTTCGCCCGACGGCAGCGCGCTTCGCCTCGCCGGGACCATCGGCTCGGTGCTCGACGAGGTGCAGCTGACGCTGCCCGGCCTCTACAACGCCTACAACGCCCTCGCCGCGATCGCGGCGGCGCGGGCGCTGGACATCGCGCTGCCCACCGCGACGCGCGCACTCGCTGCGTTCCGCCCGGCATTCGGCCGGCTCGAGGTCGTCGAGGCGGAAGGGCGCCGGCTTCGGCTCGTGCTGGTGAAGAACCCCGCGGGCTTCAACGCCGCCATCGCGGCGCTGCTCGAGACGGGCCGCCGGCCACGCCTCCTCGCCGCGTTGAACGATCGCGACGCGGACTCTCGCGACGTATCGTGGATCTGGGACGCCGACTTCGAGACGCTCGCGCCGGCCGTCGAGGACGCCGTCGTCACCGGTCTCCGAGCACGCGACCTCGCGCTTCGCTTCAAGTACGCGGGCGTCCCGCGCGAGCGCATCACCGTCGTCGACGGTTGGGCCGCCGCGATCCGCGCGGCGCTCGAAGGCGCGCCGGTGGGCGACGAGGTCGTCGTCCTCGCCACGTACACCGCGATGCTCGAGCTGCGGGCCGCACTTGCCAGACTCGGCCACGTCGGGCCGTTCTGGGAGGACTGAGCCCGGGAGCTCGCGCGGTCAGAATGCGTTCAGGCGCGAGACCGCGAAGCGGTCCGCAGCCGTGGCCTTCGCAAGCGGCCTCGGGCGAGCGTCGCGTACTTCGAGGGCGAGCGCTTGCATCAGCGCCCACGGGCACGCCGAGCTGATGTACGCGGGGCATCCGGAGGTCGGGGAGATCGACGCGATCTTCCGCGCGCACTACGGGGGCAGCGCCTTCGAGTGGAGCGAACATGGCGTGTACGTCCGGCTCGATGCCGACCGTTTCTTCACCTATTCGCGCACCCCGGAGGCATTCGCGGGCTGACCCGGCCCAACGTTCTGCGAGCATTGACGAATGGATCTGCGGATCGGCCACCTCTATCCGGATCTCATGTCGATCTACGGCGACCGCGGCAACGTCCTCGCACTCTCCCAGCGCGCGCGCTGGCGGGGCATCGACGTCGAGGTCCGCCCGTACACCGCGGGCGACACGTTCGACGCGGACTGGGCGGACGTGTGGTTCTTCGGCGGCGGTCAGGACCAAGGACAGGACCTCGTCGGTGCCGATCTCGGCGGCCCGAACGGCCGTGCGCTGCGTCGCTCGATCGCGGGCGGCGCCGCGGTGCTCTCGGTGTGCGGCGGCTACCAGCTCCTCGGGCGCGAGTACGTGCCCGCCGAGGGGACTCCGATCGCCGGCCTCGGCGCGCTCGACGTCGCGACCCGAGCGGGCTCGAGACGGTTCGTCGGAAACCTCTTGGCGGAGGCGGATGGCCGCACCCTCATCGGCTTCGAGAATCACTCCGGACGCACCTACCTCGGTCCCGACGCGCGCCCGCTCGCGCGCGTGCTCGTCGGCCATGGGAACAACGGGGTGGACGGGACCGAGGGCGCCGTCCAGGGCAAGGTCATCGGCTGCTACCTCCACGGCTCGGTGCTCCCGAAGAACCCGTGGCTGGCCGATCAGCTGATCACCTGGGGCCTCGAGCGGCGGCACGGCCCGACCGAGCTCGCGCCGCTCGACGATGCGGAGGAGCTCGCCGCGCGCGATGCCGCAGCGAGCGTCGCGCGCGCACGGCCCTGAGCCCGAGTTGAGCTAGATCCGCTCGGCACCGGTACTCCGGTACCGGCCCGACGTCCTCTCGCGCTCGATCAGCGCGCCGAGTGAGATGCGCGCGTGCTGCGAACACTCCTCCGTGCGATCTGCGCGGCCGCGATCCTCCTTCCGGTCGCGGGAGCGTTCCCGGCTGCCGGTGACGACGGACCGTCGCGAACGGTCGACGCGGCGGACCGTCCGATCCGGACCAAGCTCGTTTCCAACGATCCCCAGGAGCTCAGGACGCTCACCGCGGTCAGGCCCGTCGCGAAAAGTGAAAAGACAGCCGTCATCATCGTGGGTGGACTCGGGAGCATTCCGTCCGACGGCGCCTTCGATCCGCTCATCGCGCGTCTGCAGGCCGATCCCCAGACCGTCGTCATTCGCTTCGGCGCCGATCCCCAGCACCCGTATGACTCCTCCGGCCCGATAGAGCCGAGCGCCCAGAGCCTCATCGCCCAAGTCCGCGAGCTCGCGGCCCGCTACGGCGGCGGGGTCAACATCGTCGCGCATTCGATGGGCGGCGCGGTCGTCGACCAGGCGCTGGCCGACGGGCTTTCTTCCGCCGACGGCGTCATCACGTATGTCTCTCTCGCGTCGCCGCACAACGGCTCGACGGAGGCCCTTTTGGGTCAGGCCTTCCTCGCCGGAGCGAACGCCCTCGACGCGGGTCCCGAGTTCCGCGAGCTCAGCGCGGGGCTCTCGCACGATCTCGGCGGAGCGGCCGTCCGTGACCTGACCAGATCGCGCACGGCTGTGCCATCGAACGGCATCGCTCGCCTGGACCTGCGCCTCGCGACGGACCCGGTGGTGACCGCACCCGACGCCTCGAGCCGGACCGGCACATCGCGCGTGCTGCTGCCCAGCTCGCTGAAGGACCTCGAAGGCCATGGCGGGATCCTCGTGAACGCCGCCGCGCTGGACCAGGTCGTCGCGACGATCCGTGGCCGCTCCGTCGTGCCCGACAGGCGCAGTGAGCTCGAGCGGCGCGTCGCCGACGGGGTCTCGACGGTCGTCGGCTGGCTCGCGCCGCTCGGGTATCTCGGCCTTCTCGTTGGTGGCCTCTGTGGCGCGGTGCTGCTGAGGAGCCGGCGACGCCGCGAGCCGCTCGCGCGCCTCATCAAGGGCGTGGCCCTCAGCGCTCAGCACGTCGTCGGCCGGGCCGCCCGGCCACTGGTCAGCGTGGTCCGTCACCTCCTGCACGCGGCCCCGAGACCCGGGTGCGCGTAGCGACCGGCGAGCGAGGCCAGGCGCTCGTTGAGTTCGCGCTCGTTCTTCCGATCCTCCTCATCCTCGCGCTCGCGATCGCGGAGCTCGCCCAGGTCGGGGTAGCACGGCTCGCGCTCGAGCACGGCGCGGCCGAAGGTGCGCGGATCGGTGCCCTGACGAACAGTGACGAGCTCATCCGCGCGACCGTCGCCGCGACGGTCACGCCGCTCGATCCGGCGCAGGTCGAGATCGCCATCGACCCACCCGCCTCAGCCCGTCCGGCGCAACCGCGCGGGTCGCTGATCCGCGTGCAGCTCCGATATGCGCTCCCCGCACCGCTCGGGTTCACCGGTCTGCCGGCATTCGCGATCCGCGGCGCCGCGGCCCGACGGATGGAGTGGACGCCCTGACCGATGACCGCGGACAGGCGCTGATCGTCGCGGTCCTCGCGCTCGGGATCGCCGCCGTCGCGATCGTCGGCCTCCGCGACGCGCAGGATCGGATCCTCGCGGACGTCCGCGAGCTGCGGGCAGGCGAGGCCGCGGTCGAGGCCGCCGCTGCGCAGGTCAGCGACGACGTCTTCGCGTTCGGCGGATCGCTTGAAGATGAGGATGGCGAAGCACGGCGACGAGTCCGAGCGGGCCCGACGCGTCAACAGCTCGAGCGCCTGCTCGCCGACCCACTGCTCGCCGATCGCGCACGATCCGCCGCGGACGCGATCGCCGCCGCCAACGGGGCGGTCGGGAGCGGAGACATCGACATCCGGGTCGCCGGGAACGACGTCGAGGTCAGGCTGACGGTCGGGCGTCATCGCCAGGCCGCGGCGCTGGACGACATATGTTGCCCGCACTAACGGTCCGCTCGCGCGGCCGGCCGCCGCGCCGGACGCTGCTCGCTGTCGGCGGTGCGCTCGTCCTTGCGGCCGCCGTCCTCCTGTTCGGCTCAGCTTTGGTCGGCTCACCACGCGCCGCCCCACCGCCTCCGCCGGTGGCGGAGGCGCTGGACCCGGGGACCTGGGCGGTCTCGGTCCCCATCAGCTGGTTCGCCGCGCCGATCTCGGGACTCCGCCCAGGTGACCGCCTCGACGTCCTCGCTCTTCGAGCGGGCGACCGCCCCACCGCGAAGGCGGTCGCCATGGACCTCCGTGTGATGGCGGTCGACGAGCGGACGGTCGTCGTGGGCACCGGGGCCGAGGACGCGACCGGGCTCGCCGTCGCCCGCGCGAGCGGGCTCATGCTCATCCCACTGCTCCGCTCCACCCGTTGACCCGCGTCGCCGTCTGCGGTGGCGTCGAGCTCCGCGAAACATGTGTGCTGCTCGACCTCGAGCCGGTGGATGCGGCGCCGCAGCTGGTGCTGGTCGATCTCCGCGAGCCCGGTGCGGCTCGGGCGGCGGCCGTCTTCGCCGGGCCGATCCCGCGGATCATCGTCGGCACCGACGAGCAGCGCGCGTGCATCGCCGCGCTGGGCGGCCCGGCATTCGTGACGGCGTCGGCCGAGCCTGCCGCGATCGGGCCGCTCGTGCTGGCCGCCCTGCCGCTGGCACCGCGTGATCGCACCCGCATCGTCGCTGTGACCGCGGCGCGCGGCGGCGCCGGGCGGACGCTCTGCGTCGCGAACCTCGCCCGCCGGCTCGCCTCGGCCCGCTCGGTCATCGGCGTCGATGGGACCGGCACGGGTGCGCTCGGCTGGTGGCTCGGCGTCGAGGCCCGGCCATGGGCGGAGCTCGAGGTCCTGGCCGATGAGCTCCGACAGGAGCACCTCGGCCTCGTCGCCACGACCGTGGCGCCCCGACTGTCCCTGATCGGTGGCGCGCCGCTGCTGCCGTCACGAGCGGTCCTGCGGGCCACGCTCGCCGCGGCGATCGAGATCGCCGACGTGGTCATCGTCGATGCGCCGCCGCTCGCCGATGAGCGGGCGCGCGAGTGCATCGAGCGCGCCGATCGCGTGCTGGTCCTCTCGTATTCGGACGTCGCGTCGCTCGCCACGCTGGCCGCGGCGGAGGTGCCCGAGACGGCGTGGCTCATCGCGTCGCAGGCGCCGCTCGAGAACGCCTTCCGGTCGTTGCCTCGCGACGAGCGGTCGATCGCCGATGCGGTCGGACCGCGGAGCGCCGTCGGCGGCGGTCTGGGCCGGGCATACGACGAGCTCGCCGAGCTGCTCGTCATCGACTCGACATGACGGCGACGCGCGAGCGCATCGAGGTCGCGCTCCTCGCCCGGTTGCGCGAGGCGGAAGACGGCCGACCCCGCGCCGAGCAGCTCGGCGCGCTCATCCGCGAGACAGCGGCGAGCGAGCGGATCGCGCTGTCATCCGCGGAGCTGCGGGCGCTCGAGCGTCATTTCGACGATCGGTTCTTCGGCCTCGGGGCGCTCGCGCCGCTCCTGCGCGACGAGCATGTGAGCGAGGTCATGGTCAACGGCACGCGTGGCGTCTGGATCGAGCGCGATGGGCGCGTTGAAGCGACGGCCATCCGCTTCCGGGATCCCGAGGAGATCCTCGTCCTCATCGAGCGGCTCGTCGCGCCGCTTGGCCGACGCATCGATCTGGCCCAGCCGCTCGTGGACGCGCGCCTCCCTGACGGCTCGCGGGTCCACGCTGTCATTCCGCCGATCGCGCTCGCCGGACCGGTCCTGACCATCCGCCGGTTCGCGGCGCGACCGCTTGCTCCGGAGGACCTCGTGCGCGGCGGGACGGCCGCACCTCGCGCGATCGCGATGCTCGTCGACGCGGTCCGCGCGCGACGGAGCATCCTCATCTCGGGCGGGACGTCGAGCGGGAAAACGACCACGTTGAACGCGCTGGCGCACGCGATCGGCGAGGACGAGCGCATCGTCACGATCGAGGACTCGGCCGAGCTCCGGTTGCCGCAGGCCAATGTCGTCGGGCTCGAGACGCGCGCGCCGAGCGTCGAGGGCGTCGGCGGGATCGACATGCGCACGCTCCTGCGGAACGCGCTGCGGATGCGTCCCGACCGGATCATCGTCGGCGAGGTCCGCGGCGGCGAGGCGCTCGACATGCTCCAGGCGATGAACACCGGACATCGCGGATCGCTCACCACCGCACACGCCAATGGTGCGTACCACGCGCTGCTCCGGCTCGAGACGATGGCCCTGATGGCGGGCCTCGACCTGCCGCTCGAAGCCATCCGCGAGCAGATCCGGCGCGGGATCGAGCTCATCGTCCACCAGGAACGCGATAACACGGGCGTACGGCGGATCGTCGAGATCGCCGAGCTCGACCCCGAGGCCGGCGACCCATACGCGCTTCGCCCGCTGCTCTGATGCCGATAGCGCTCGCGGTCGGCGGCCTGGCGCTCATCGCGTTCGCGTTGCTGCCCGCTGATCTCCGCCTGCGACTGCCGACGCTCGGACGCGATGCCCACGCCCGTCGAGTGGCGCTGCCCGCGCTCGTCGACGCCATCGCCGCCGCGGTGACCGCGGGGTTGTCGCTCGAGCTGGCGTTCGCCGAGGTCGCGCCCACGCTGCCGGCATCGCTTGCCGCTCCGACCGCGCGGGTCGCGGCCGCGCTGCGGCTCGGCGATCCGGTGGAGCGCGCGCTGGGCGCGTACGACGGCGTCGTGCCGACGGCCGAGCTCGCGCCGTTCGCGATCGTCCTCGGCGCCTTCGCGCGCAGCGGCGGACGGATCGGCCGCAGTCTCGGCCGTGTCGCGGTGCTCCTCCGCGGCCGACTCGCGCTCGACGCCGAGCGAGCGGCCCTCACCGCGCAGGGCCGACTGTCCGCGATCGTCCTCGTCGCGCTCGCGCCGCTTGGCGGCATCCTGTTCGCGATCCTCACGCCGTCGTACGTCGTGACGCTCTTCGGGGTCGGCCGGCCGGTCCTCGCGGCGGCGATCGCGCTCGAGCTCTGCGGCGGGATCTGGCTCTGGCGCATCGTCCGGGCGCCGTCCGATACGCCCGAGCTCGCGGCGTTGCTCGACGCCGTCGTGGTCGGGCTCGAGGCCGGTCTCTCGTTCGAGCTGTCGCTCGCCGCGCTCGTCGCACGCTCCCCGCGGGTCGCTCGGCTGCCGGAGGCGCGGCGCCTGCTCGCGGATCTGCGCCTCGGCCGGCCGCCCCGGGTCGCGTTCGGCGCGTTCGCCTCGAGCGGAGCGGACGAGGCACGGATCGCCGCGCTGGTCGAGGCCGCCTCCCGCTTCGGCGCGCCACTCGCCGATCTGCTCGTCGCGCAGGCGGACGCGTTGCGGGAGTCCGAGCGCCGCCGGGCCGAGACGAAGGCCCGGCGGCAGCCGGTCTTGATGCTGTTCCCGCTCACGTTCTGCATCCTGCCCGCGCTGCTCGCCGTGTTCCTCGGCCCGCCCCTTCTCTCGCTCGTGCGCTGAGTCAGCTTCCGGTCGGTCACCGCCACAGCGCGGACCCTCTCGATCGATAGCCTGTCAGTGGAGCGCGCGCTGGCTTACGCGGCCGAGTACGCGGACGAGATCGAGGCCGCGATCGCCGCTAACGACGCGGCGTTCGAGCGCGTGGAGCCGCTGCACGCATTGGCGCTGAGGACGCCGGTGCGGAGGCCGCGGCGTGCGCCTGCTCCTCGATGAACACCTCGATCCGCGGCTCGCGGAACAGGTCCGCGCTCGTGGTCACGACGCGCTCGCGGTCGCCGAAGATCCAGCGCTCCGCGGCCTGAGCGATCCAGCGCTGCTCGACCACGCGCTTGCGGAAGGCCGCGCCATCGTCACCTATGACGCCGCCGACTTCTCGGGTCTTGCCGAGGAACGACAGGTCGCCGAGGAGACATTTGCCGGGATCGTCTTCGTCTCCACGCGCGCGTTTCCGCCGGGCCGGCGCGGGCACGGCCGGGTCGTTCAGGCCCTGGTCGCGCTCTTGAAGGCGCACCCGTCGCGCTCGGCTCTCGCCGGACGCATCGTTCGGCTCAGCGATCCCGTACTGGGTCGCGCGTGAAGGTGCACCGGGTCGCCCTCGAGCCCAAGTCGGTGTAGCGCGAGGGCGAAGACCCGCTACGACGTCGCGGCGTAGAGGTATTGGCGGACTCAGCGCTCTCGTGCGTCGCGGCGCGACCTAACATGGCCGCACCCACATGGAGTGCCCGAGCTGCGCGGCGACCGTTCCCGATGACGCGAAGTTCTGCCCGAACTGCGGCACGGCACTCGCGAAGCCGCGCGCCATGGAGGGCGAGCGGCGGATCGTCACCGTGCTGTTCTGTGACGTGAAGGGCTCGACGACGCTCGCCGAATCGCTCGATCCCGAGGACTGGGCCGAGGTCATGGAAGGCGCGTTCGGCGTGCTCATCGAAGCGGTGAGGCGCTACGAGGGCACGGTCGCGCGCGTGATGGGCGACGCGATCCTCGCCTACTTCGGCGCGCCGAAGGCGCACGAGGACGATCCCGAGCGGGCCGTCCTCGCGGCGCTCGACATGCGCCGCGACACCGCCGCGTACCGCGAGCGCCTGCGGACGCGCGGCATCTCCGAGTTCGACATCCGGGTCGGGATCAACACCGGTCTCGCGATCCTCGGCGACGCGACCGGCGAGGGCATCGAGTACACGGCGATGGGCGACGCGGTGAACGTCGCCGCTCGGCTCGAGCAGTCCGCTTCGCCGGGAACGATCGTCGTCGGCGACAGCACCCGTCGCCATCTCGCCGATCACTTCGAGCTCCGGCCGCTCGGCAAGCTCGAGGTCCGCGGGCGAGCGGCGACGATCGACGCGTTCGAGGTCGTCGGCCGCCGGGCCGCCCGCGACCGGAGCACCGTCCGCGCGCCGCTCGTCGGGCGGACCCGGGAGCTGGCCGATCTGCGCGCGGCGGTCGGCCAGCTCCGCGCAGGCCGGGGCGGGATCGTCGCCCTGGTCGGCGACGCCGGGCTGGGCAAGACGCGGCTCATCGAGGAGCTGCACGACGAGTGGCTGGCCGCGCCAGGCGGCCAGTGGAGCGAGTCCCACGCCCAGTCGTACGTCAGCGCGCAGCCGTACCTGCTTCACCGGCAGCAGATCTTCGACGCCTGCATGGTGCGCGACGACGACCCGCTGCCGGTGATCCGCGAGCGGGTCGCGACCGCGTTCGCCCGGCTGGGCGAGGACGCCGAGGGCATCCGGGTGCTCGAGTGGATGCTCGGGATCGCGGAGCAGGAAGCGCCGGTCGACGCCGCGCCGCTCCGCGACGCGATCGTCCGGACGATGCGGGATCTGCTGGTGAAGCGTCACCGCGATGCGGCAGGCATCGCGGCTTACGACGACCTGCAGTGGAGCGACCCGGCGTCGGTCGACCTGCTCGCGGAGCTGCTCGCGACGGCCGAGGAGGCGCCGATCCTCTTCATCCTCGCCTTTCGCCCCGAGCGTCAATCCGCGGCCTGGCGCCTCAAGCAGCGCGCCGAGACCGACTACCCGCACCTCTACACGGAGGTGACCCTCGGGCCGCTCGACGCAGGAGAGTCGCGAACGCTCCTGGCCGAGCTTCTCGGTGGTGCCGCGCTGCCCGCCCAGCTGGAGCGCACCGTCCTCGAGAAGGCCGAGGGGAATCCGCTGTTCATCGAGGAGCTGACGCGGTCGCTCATCGACGGAGGCGCCGTCGAGCGGCAGGCCGACGGATCGTGGAAGGCGCGCGAGGGCGCCGCGTCGTTCCGGGTCCCGGAGTCCGTCCAGGGGCTCGTCGCGGCCCGCATCGACCGGCTCGACGAACCGGTCCGCCAGACGCTGCAGGTCGCCGCCGTCGTCGGCCGGACGTTCGAGTACCGCGTGTTGCAGAAGCTCGCGCAGGCGGACGGCGAGCTCGACCGCCATCTCATCGCGCTCCAGCGCTTCGAGCTCGTGCGCGAGCTCTCGCGGGAGCCGGAACGGCGTTACTCGTTCCGGCACGCGCTCACGCACGACGCGGCGTACGCCTCCATCCTCCAGCGGCGGCGGCGCGAGCTCCATCGGCGCTGCGCCGAGACGCTCGAGGAGCTCTACGCGGACCGGCGCGACGAGTTCGCGGCGCTCATCGGCGAGCACTTCGCCGATGCCGGCGATCCCCGGTCCGTCCCCTACCTGCGGACGGCCGGCGACCGCGCGATGCGCCTCTATGCCCTCGAGGACGCCATCGCGAGCTACTCCCGCGCCCTCTCGTTCGAGGTCGCCGATGCCGAGGCGCTCGTCGCGCTGCACTCCGCGCGCGGGCGCGCCCATGAGCTGCGCGGCGAGTACGACGCGGCGCTGGCGGACTACGAGGCGCTGGAACGGATCGGGCGCGAGCGCGGCGACCGGCACATCGAGCTCGCCGGCCTCGCGCCGCGCGTGTCGATCCACGCGACGCCGACGTCACGGCGCGACCTCGCCCTCGCCGAGCAGCTCGTCGCCCGCGCGCTGCCGCTCGCCCGCGAGCTCGGCGACCGCGCGCTCGTCGCCCGGATCCAGTGGGCGAGCATGATCGTCTCGGGCTGGCGCAACCGGTACGACGAGGCGCGCGCGGCAGGGGAGGAGGCCGCCGCGATCGCGCGCGAGCTGGGCCTGCGCGATCTGCTCGCGTTCGTGCTCATCGACATGAGCCGCTCGTACATGTACGCGGACGCGCAGCGGAAGGGGATGGAGCTCGTCGAGGAGGCCGCCGGACTCTTCCGCGAGGCGGGGAACAAGGCGATGCTCACCGACGCCCTCGCCACGCTCGGCTTCGCGCGCGCGATGACGGGCGACCAGGACGGCGCCCGGCGCGATGGGCACGAGGCCCGCGCGATCGCCGACGAGATCGGCAACGAATGGGGCCGCTCGTTCAGCGGCTTCGGCCTCGGGTACTCGTACTTCCACACCGGCGAATGGGGCGAGGCGATCCGGATCTGGGAGGACGCGATCGAGCATGGGCGGCGCGCGGGCTTCGTCGCGGTCTCGGTGGGCCCGCGGGCCGACCTCGGCTGGCTCTACGCGCACGCGGGCGACGACACGCGCGGCGACGTCCATCTCCGCGAGGCGGATGAGACCGCCGCGGGTTCCCTGCCGGACTGGCGCTCGTGGACCCTGGCGCAGCTGGCGCGGATCGCGATCGAGCGTGGGGATCTGGCGCGCGGCCGCGAGCTGCTCGGCGAAGTGCGCGCGCTCAAGCCGCCGAACCTGTCGGTCGCCGCGAGCTACCTCGCGCTCGGCGAGGCCGAGCTCGCGATCGCCGAGGGCAACACGGAGGTGGCGATCGCCGCCGCTCGTAGGGGAGCCGATCTCCAGGCCGAGGGCGGCGTCGTCCTGCTCCAGGCGTACCGGCTCTGGCTCGAGGGGGAGGCCCAGCGGAGGGCCGGGAAGCTCGAGGACGCGGCGCGCGCGTTCGAGCGCGGCATCGCACACGCGCGCGCCTGGCGTGCACTCGGGATCCTCTGGCTGCTGCTCGGGTCGCTGGCCGTCGTCCACGATGCCCGGGGCGCGACGTCGGCCGCGCTCACCGCCCGCGGGGAGGCGCGCGAGGTCGTGCGCGCGGTCGCGGACTCGCTCGCCGCGGTCGGGCTGCGCGACGCGTTCCTCGCCCGGCCCGAGGTGAAGGCGATCACCGGCTGACGACCGCGTTCAGCTCGCGAGGTCCCGAAGTCTGAGCGCATCGCGCGGCGCGTGCCCGCCTTCGTCGTTGTTGAAGTACGCGAAGACGTCGAGTCCCTGCCGGCGCCACTCACGGATGCGTTCGGCCCACGTCCGCAGCATCGCGTCGGTGTATGCGGAGGCGTACTTCTCACCCGGACCGTGGAAGCGCAGGTACACGAAGTCGGCCGTCGTCGCCACGCGCGACGGCCAGTGCGGCGTGTCGATGAGGCAGAGCGCGACGCCGCGCCGGCGCAGGACCTCGAGCGCGTCGTCGGTCAGCCACGACGAGTCGCGCGGCTCGATCGCGTGCCGCCGTCGACGGCGCGACACGAGCTTCAGGAAGGCGATGAGCCGATCGGCGTCGAACTTCATCCGCGGTGGCAGCTGGACGAGCACGACCGCGGCCCTCGGACCGAGCCCGGCGAGCGTTCCGTACGACCGCTCGACGCTGTCGGCGCCGACGTTCAGTCGTTTGATGTGCGTGATGAAGCGATTGAGCTTCACCGCGTAGCGGAACTCCTCCGGGACCGCGCGTCGCCAGCGCTCGAACTGCGCGCGCTCCGGCTGACGGTAGAAGGGGTTGTTCAGCTCGACGGTGTCGAAATAGCGGGCGTAATGGCCGAGCCACTCGCGCGGCGGAAGCGACCGCGGATAGAACCGACCCTTCCAATGCGGATAGACGTACCCGGAGGTGCCGATCCGCAATTCGCCCACCGAACGGGCCGGAGCAGCCCCC
>DASWCU010000084.1:0-3415 GCA_036389935.1 Candidatus Limnocylindria bacterium | reverse complement strand
GCAGGAAGAAGCTCGCGAGGGCGACGAGCGCGCCGGCGATCGCGATGGCGCGCGGCACGGAGAGACGCATCACGAAGACCTCCCATTGGTCGACTGAGTGGATGGGCTGTTCGCGCTGAGCGTGATGTGCGCGGCGACGTGTGCGGTGGAGCCGCACGCCGCGTCGAAGGCGCGGCGCAGCGTCTGGAGGACCTCGCCGAGATCGCCGGCGACGTGCGAGGCGAAATGCCGCCCCGCGACGAACACGTCCTCGGACTTGGTCGTGTCGATAGCGCGATAGATCGAGTCCATGTAGCCGGGATCGCCGAGCGGGTAGAGCGACCACTGCCCACTCACCCGCACGCCAGTTCCAGGATGGTCGACCGCGGCCTCGGCGGTGCCGGTCAAGGGGTCGATCTCGCAGATCTCCTCGCCGGGGCAACCATGCGAGACGAGCACGCTCATGACGACGTGCTCGCCGGTGCGCGCGGCGGCGGCGAAGACGCGCTCGAGCTCGGACCAGATCACGTTGCGGTCGCCGCCGAGGAACGTCGAGACATCGTCCGTCTGGACTTCGAGGCCGCGGTCGCGCAGTCCGTCGATCGCGCCGAGGATGACCGGGACGTAGCGGTCGGTCATGGGATAGAGGGAGAACCGCGCACCGAAGTAGGGGGCTTCGACCTTGGCCATGTGCTTTCCTCCGCCGGTACGAACCGGATCAGGTTCAAGGGGTTGGGGACCGGTGTCCCCTCTCAGCGCTTTCGCGCACCCCCAGCAGACCGCGATGCGGTCGCCTTCAGTCTACCCCGGGCTACCATCGCTGCCGTGGCGGTCCGCACGAGATCGAAGCCCCGGCACGTCGCGCTCGGGCTCTCGCTCGACGACGTGAAGGCGATGTACCGGGTGATGCTCCTCAGCCGGATGCTCGGCGAGCGGATGATGCAGCTGAACCGGATGGGCCGCGCCGCGTTCGTCGGCGTCGCCGACGGCCACGAGGGCGCGCAGGTCGGCGCCGCGTGGGCGATCCGGCGCGGCGTCGACTGGTGCCACCCGTACTACCGCGACGTGGGCGTCGCGCTCACGCTCGGGCAGACCGCGACGGACCAGTTCCTCGGCGTTTTCGCGAAGGCGACGGACCCGAATTCGGGCGGGCGCCAGATCGTGAACCAGTTCAGCGATCCGGACGCGAAGATCGTCACCGGCTCGGTGTGCATCGCGACGCAGTTCCCGCAGGCCGCGGGCATCGCGCTCGCGATCAAGCTCCGCAAGGAGGATCGGGTCGTCTTCACGTTCGGCGGGGACGGCGCGACGAGCCCTGGAGACTTCCACGAAGGAGTCAACTTCGCGGCGGTCCACCGCCTGCCGGTGGTGTTCGTCATCGAGAACAACCTGTTCGCGATCTCGACGCCGCTCTCCAAGCAGATGAGCGTCGCGAACATCGCCGATCGCGCCGCCGGATATGGCATACCCGGCCTCATCGCCGACGGCACCGACGTGCTCGACGTCTACGCGAAGACCAGGGAGGCGGCGGACCGCGCGCGCCGCGGAGAAGGGCCGAGCATCGTCGAGGCGAAGTGTTACCGCTACCAGCCCCACAGCTCGGACGACGACGACAGCCGTTATCGCTCGAAGGACACGCTCAAGGAATGGCTGGCGAAGGATCCGGTCGACAAGGGACGCGCCTACCTCGTCGCGCAGGGCGTGGCCGCCGGCGAGCTCGAGGGCATGCGGGGCGAGATCGCGGCCGAGATCGAGCGCGCCATCGACGAGGCCGAAGCCGCGCCCGATCCGCGGCCGGATGACCTGCTGAAGCACGTCTACGCGGAGGAAGGCACGCCGAGCGGCACGCGCGCCTGACGGCGTCGGGATGCGCCTGGTCGCGCTCGGTCTCGCGGTCCTTTCGACGCTCGGCGCGTGCACCGGCGCGACACCGTTGCCCCCGGCCGCGACATCCCCGCCGCCGCGTGAGGCCGGCACGATCGCGGTCACGGCATTGCTCGACCTCTCGGGTGGCCGGGCGCCGAAGGGCGACGCGCAGCGCAACGCCATGCAGCTCTGGGTCGATCAGCAGCAGGCGCGCGGCACGACGCCACGCGTGCGGCTCAGGGTGGTCGACCTCGCCGGGAGCGATGCCCGGCTGCTCCTCGAGCTGCGCCACGCCGGCGGATCCGCGGACGCCGACGCCATCGTCATCGGCGTGCCCGTGCAGCTCGACGACGTCCTGCTGGGGGCGCTCGCCCTGGTCGGCCGGCCGGTCCTGTTCACGCTGCCGGTCACCGAGCCGGCCGGACGCGGGGAGGGTGCGCGCTGGGCGTTCGGGCTCGCCCCTCCGCCAGAGGCGATCGCCCGGCTCGCGGTCTCGGCGCTGCCGGCGCTCACCACGCCGGCCGTCATCGTGAGCGACGAGAGCCCGCTCGCCGTGCGGGAACGGCTCGCCCTGCAGCGCGAATTCGAGCGCCAGCAGCGCCCCGCACCGACGCTGATCCGCGCCACCGGGTCGGAGCGCGACACCGTCGGCCAGCAGCTGCGGCCGCTGCTGACCATCGGCGCCGGCATCTACTTCGCCGGGCCGGCGACGCCCTACGTGGCGCCCAGCCGGATCGTCCCGGTCGCCGATCCGAACACGAGCTTCGCGTCGTTCCTCTCGTATCTGACCGACGGCGCCGATGCCGCGCAGCTGCGCGAGGCCGCGCCTGCGGCGCGCTGGCCGGGGACGCGGACGATCGTCGGCCCGCAGCCTCTCACCGGCAGCGGGACGGCGCGCGCGGAGTTCGTCCGCGCGTACGGCGATCGCCACGGGCCGCCGACGACGCACGCCGCGACGGCGTACGACGCGCTCGCGATGCTCGCCTACGCCGCCGATCGCGCGGGTCCTGACGGCGACCGGTTGCGGGACCAGATCGAGGGCGGTACGTTCGCCGGCATCGCCACGACGTATTCGTTCGCCCCCGCGCGACACGCCGGCGCCGACATCGGCGACCTCGCGCTCCTGATGTGGGATTCCGGCCGGCTCGCGCTCGCGCGCCCGGCGCTCATGCCGTCGCGATGAGCGGCTCGTCCGAGCTCGACGCGCTGATCTACGACTGGAATCGGGATGGTCGTGCGGCACCCGTCGACTTCCGCGCGGTCGAGCTCGACGACGAGACGCTCCGTGACGGGCTGCAAGGCCCGTCGGTGCGCAACCCACCGCTCGAGGTGAAGCTGCGGCTGCTGCACCTGATGGACGCGCTCGGCATCGAGAGCGCCGACATCGGCCTCCCCGGGGCCTCCGCCCAGGCGCGCGAGGCGATCGTGGCGCTGGCGAAGGAGACCGCGAAGCTTCGGATCACGCCGAACGTCGCCGTCCGCACGCATCCGGCCGACATCGCCGGCGCGATCGAGGTCGCCGTCGCGTCGGGCGTCGCGATCGAGACGTGCGCGTTCATCGGCTCGAGCC
>DASWCU010000083.1:0-2681 GCA_036389935.1 Candidatus Limnocylindria bacterium | reverse complement strand
AACATCCGATCAGCGGCTTCGTGCAGGGACATCGACCTATCGAGACGCGACCTGCGTCAACGGGGGTGCCTCGATCAGCAAGCGTCGCGGATGATCCGGGTCGTAGCGCAACCGCACGGCGTCACCGAGTTTGATGCGACGGATCAGTTCCGTGCCATCGCAGGCAATCTCCTCGACCGGCCCGCGAAGGGTTGGATAACGGAATCGCACGCAGCTCCATGAGCCCTGACTTATCGGCAGCCGCCATCTGTCGACGATCGTGCCGGTCGCGTCCATCCCCGTGCGCGCCAGCGTTCGTCGAAGCCGGGCGCGATACAGGAATTGCCCGGTGCTCAGGCTGCTGAGAGCCAGGAACGCCAGACCCCCGCCGACGACGAAGAACGACGACGTGTCTCCACCCGCCACCAGCAGAACTCCCCCGATGACAAGGATCAGCGACATCACATACCCGATGGCGCTCCCAACGATCTCCAGCGACGTGGGTCGATCCGACAAACGATTGACCCGCCACGTCATCGCACGCCAAAGACCGGTTGCGCGAAAGGGAAGAGGATCGTCGATCACTTCGGCGCCGCGGGACGACCGAGCACCGGCTACACCGCCGCGCCGGTCAGGAAGAAGAGGACCCGCGCGCTGACCTCGCCCGCGAGGACGCAGCCGAGGCCGACGTAGAGGAGGCCGGTCGAGGCCTGCGTGTTCATCCGCGCGGTCCACCAGGCGGCGAGCGCGACCGCGAGCGTCAGCACCAGACCGACCCCGACGCGGATCCCAGCCGCGACCAGGAACGCCGTCTCCATCCCGAGCGACAGCTCGCCCCGGGAGATGGCCACGGCGGCGAGCCCGAGCTGTAGCGCCACGGCGACCGCGAGCACCAGCGCGGCACGCTGCAACGGCCCGGTCGAGAGCTTCGGGGTGACCAGATACCAGTGGCCGAGGAGCATCGCGGCGTCCGCGCCGCCGAGCGCGAGCGCCCCGAGCGGCAGCGCGGCCAGCGCGAACACGTCGAACGGCGATTGCGTCGGCCGCGCGATCGCGGCGAACACGAGGCAGAGGATCCCCGCGAGGACGGTGATGATCCCGACGGTCTCGCGCACGGCCTTCCACGGGAGGAACGCGGCGACGAGCTGGGCGACGACCAGCGCGATCACGACGACCAAGAGCTGCGCGAACACGCCGAGCGCGTTCGGGTCGAGGTTGGCCGCCGCGAGGACGCTGCCGCGGGGAAGTGCCGGCAGCAGCACGCCGGCGAAGGCGATCGCGCCCGCGTCGACGAACCCGGTGAGCTTCAGGAACCCGCGCGGCGCGTCTGCGGTCCGGTCCAGATACCACATCAGGAACGAGCCGCCCACGGCGAGCTCGAGCATGATGACCGCGAGGACGAGCGGTAGCGTCGCGAGCGCCATCAGGCGAAGAGGTCGTCGTGTGCCGGCGTCGCGCCCGTTCGATCGATCGCGAGGTGGAAGAATTCCCTGCCCTGGCGCCGCTCGAGCACCTCATGGAAGAAATCCCGGTCCTTGAACTGGGTGCGGTGGCACTCGAACGCCGCCGCTTGGCGCTCGCGGTAGGCGGACACGTCGATCACATGGGTCGGGGTCGTCGTCCCGGATGGCAACAGCATGTCCGGGACGTACGGCGAGGCGCCGAAGAAGAGGCGCCGCGTGAGGTGCGGCTCACCGCGGTCGGGGTACTGGTCGGCGATGGCGGCGCGCGCGAACGCCCTGGCGGCGAGGAACGACGCCGCGCGATGGTCGTCGTGCTCGCTCCCGGCGCCCTCCGGCCCGAACGTGCAGACGATGTCGGGCCGCAGCTCGCGGATGAAGGCGACGATCTCGGCCGTGACCTCGTCCACCGGAGCGCTCGCGAGCCCGCCGTCGGGCCATTCGAGCAGACGCGTCCGCCCGTAGCCGATCGTCCGGACCGCCGCGGTCCACTCGTTCGCTCGTTCGGCCGCGAGCTCGACCTTCGTCCACGCCCCCTCCTCTTTTCCGAACCACAGGCCCGCGTCGCCGCGGGTGAGCGTGAGGAGGGCGATGTCGTGCCCGGCGTCGGCGATCTTCATCGCGGTTCCCGCGACGAACGACTCGTCATCCGGATGCGCGTACACGAACAGGACGGTGCCGATGCGCCGAGCGTAGCGTGCGCGGCGTGAGCGACGCCCATGATCGCGAGATCGCCGCGATGTTCGACCGGATCGCGTCACGTTACGACTTCCTCAATCGCGTCCTCTCGTTCGGCACCGACATCGGCTGGCGGCGCCGCGCCCTCGAGCGCTGCGACATCCGACCCGGGATGCTCGTCGCCGACATCGGCGCCGGCACGGGCGATCTCTCGTTCGCCGCCGCTGCGCGAGGCGCCCGCGTCGTCGCGGTCGATCTCTCAGCCGGCATGCTCGCTGTGCTCGAGCGGCGCGGGCCGGCCGGCCGCCGCGCGCGGCCCTGGCCGCTCGTCGCGAGCGCCGAGACATTGCCGCTGCCCGATCGCTCGGTCGATCGGATCATCACGGGGTTCACGGTGCGGAACATCGGCGACGTGCCGCGGGCGTTCGCCGAGCTCCGCCGGGTCTTGAAGCCCGCCGGCCGGGCGGTGGTCCTCGAGCTTTCCCACCCGCCGGGCCGGGCGTTCGCCGCGCTCTACTCCTTCTATTTCGAGCGTCTGGCGCCGGCGATCGCGGTGCTGCTCGG
>DASWCU010000082.1:0-31065 GCA_036389935.1 Candidatus Limnocylindria bacterium | reverse complement strand
ACCGCGATCGGCACCGGCGCGGTCACCGTGACCGAATAGGCCTTCCCGTCGACGAGGCCGACCTCGCTGTTCGGGTCCACGAACTTCGAGCGGCCCGCGTCGATCGCCCGCGTCACCGTGAGCGGGGGCGCGCTGCCGTCGCGGCTGATGAACTGCGCCGTCGCGACCGTGCCGCCACCGCCGAGGTTCTGGATGATGAAGGGCGTCACGTAGCCGAAGAACCGGCGGGTGATGTTCGGGAGGAACACGTTCGTCGCGCCGCCGCTGAACCCGTCGTACGAGAGCGCCTCGGCGCGATCGCCGACGCCGGCGTGCTCGTTCACGACCGACACGATCGGCGCGCCGAAGCTGCGCACCACGACCGAGAACTGCGTGTCGCCCGGGAGATCGGTGTCGTTGTTCGGCACGTCCGCGAACGACGCGCCGGGGGCGAGGGTGTTGATGATGCGCCGGGTCACGCAGGTCCCATCGATGAACTTGTAGAAGCTCACCTCGAGCCGCGTCGTCACGGCGCCGGTGTTCTGCGTGATGAACGGCGTCTGCCAGCCCGTCGGGCCGCCGAGGGTCTTCGTGATGTTCGGCAGGTAGTTCGTTGCCGTCGGCGTTGAGTTGTCCAGCGGCGGGCAGAACCCGACGATCGGAGGCGCGCCGGGATCGCGCGTCATCTGCGCGTTCACCACGGTCGGGCCGTTCACGACGACGCCGGGGATGAGCACGGGGGTCGAGTAGAAGCACGACGGCAGGGACGGGTCCGTCTGGCAGCCGGCGTTGTCCCGGTAGAAGCCGAGATCCCAGGCCAGGCCGTCGGGGGCGCCCTCGAGCGAGACGAAGTACGTGCCGTCGTTCTTGGTGAAGGTCGCGCAGCGGACCGGTGGACCGATCGTGATGCAGACGTCGCCGATGGGCGCGCCGGCCACCTTGTCGGTCACCGTACCCGCGAGCGAGCCATGGCTCGCGGCGGCGGGCTGCGCGCCGGCGAGCGACGCCGCGACGACGATGAGCGCGGCCGCGAGGACGCGCGGAACGATATGCAGACGCATCGGGGAGGGGCCCTCCTCAGCAGATCGGTATTTGGTGTCGCTTCGTGGCGGTCGCGTGGAGCGACGGAGCGCTCGGCATATCAGTGCACGCGGGAGATGGCGTCGATGCTACGCCATTTGTTCTATTGCGGCGCCACATCGGATGTTTCGCGACATGCGTTTTCAGCGGGCGAAGAAGCGCTCGACGCTCTTGACCGCCTGCTCGCCGGCGCCCGCGCCGGTGAGCTCGAGCAGGCCGACGTCGGTCGGGACCAGCTGGCCCTTCACCCGCGGCACGAGGTCGGCCGGCGCGTCCTCCCAGCGGTTCGTGGCCGGATCCCAGAGCTCGGCCCGCGCGCTCGGCGTGAAGTCGCGCGGCCCCTCGAGGACCGGAAGGCCGCCGACGAGCAGCACGCGTCCGTCCGGAAGGGCGGCGGCCGAGCCGAGCATGCGCGGCTCGACGAGCGCGCCGGCGTAGAGGAAGCGATGCGTGCGCACGTCGTACCGCTCCGCGGTGTTCGAGCCGCTGCGCTGTCCGCCGATGAGGAGCACGTCGCCGTTCGCGAGCGTGACGCTCGTGTGCAGCACGCGATCGCCGATCTGCGGTCCGCCGTCGGTCCAGCGATCGCGCAGCGGGTCGTACAGCAGCGCACGATGCGCGACGAGCGAATCCTTGCCTTCGAGCCCGCCGGCGACGAGGACGCGCCCGTCCGGCAGCGTCGCCATCGTGAAGTCGCCCCGTGGCAGCGGGAGGGGACGCGCGTCGGTCCAGCGATCGGTGCGCGGATCGTAGATCTCGACGGTCGCGATGAGCCGCGGCCCGTCGTAGCCGCCCGCGACGAGGAGGCGACCGTCGAGCAGCGCCGTCGCGCCGTGCCCGGTGCGGCGATGGAGCATCGGTCGGGCGGCGACCCACTCGCGCGTCGACACGCGGAACACGTCGACCCGATCCATCACCTCCCAGTGGTCCCCGTACCACTCGCTGCCGCCCGCGATGACCACGCGATCTCCCCAGACGGAAGTCGCGCTGTGCTGGACCCGCCCCGGCAGTCGCTGCGGCAAGACGGTGCTGCGGCCGGTCCACGGATCGAAGAGCTCGGTCGTGTCGTTCGAGACGCGCGGATCGGCGGCGTCCATGCCGCCGAAGATCAGGACCTCGCCGGTGGCGAGACGGAGCGCCTTCGCGTAGGCGCGCGGGACGGCGAGCGAACCGGCGTCCTCCCACGAGAACACCGCGCTCGCGCCGGTCCGCGGAGCGAACACGAGCGTCCCCAGCACGAGCAGCGCGAGGAGGCCGAACGGCCAGCGGCCTGGCCAGGCGGTCACTGCACGAGCAGCGTCGCGCTCGCCGGAGGCACGCCCTGCGCGCTGAACCAGCTGAAGCCCTCTTGGACGACGTCGAACTTGACCACGTAGCTGCCCGGTGCCGCGGGCAGCGTCACCTGCGCCGCGACCGGGACGATCTGCCCGGGCGCGACGAGGCCGGGCAGCGCGGTCCGCACCCCGTCCCACACCACCACCGCCCCGGACGGGGTCAGCACGTGATAGGAGAGGTTGACGAGGCCGCCCTGCCACGTGAGCGATCCGGTGTTCGTGACCGTCACCGGCACGCTGATCGTCGCGCCGGCCGCGCCGGAGGTACTCGCCGCGAGCTCATACACCGCTCCGCGCTCGGGCACGTCGATGCGCACGGCGTTCGCCGGCAGCTGCATCCCCTGCGAGGAGAACCAGGTGACGCCCTCCTGCACGATGTCCCACCGGAGCGTGTACTGCCCCGGCGACGCCGGGCCGATGACCGGGGCCGCCACGGCGCGGACCTCGCCGATGCGAAGGCCGGCCAGCGACGTTCGCGCGCCGTCCCACGTGACGACGTTCCCCGCCGCGTCGTACCAGTGATACGAGAGGTTGACCGTGCCGTCCCACGCGAAGCTCGAGAGGTTCTGCACGCGCAGGCCGACCGTGGTCGTCATCCGCGTCGCCATCGCCGCGGGCGTCTGGGTCGCGGCGAGCGAGCCGCCGTAGAACGGCGCGACGTAGGCGCTCACCCGCACCGGCTGGTCGAGGGTCGGCACGCCGCGGCCGCTGAACCAGGACACGCCTTCCTCGACGAGGTCCCACCGCAGCCGGTAGTCGCCGGCCGTGGACGGGAAGCGGATCGACGCCTGCACGGTGATGCTCTGCCCCGGCGCGACGTCGGCGGGCAGCTTGGTCCGCAGTCCGTCCCACACCACGGTCGCGCCGGTCGAGCTCGCCCAGTGATAGCTGAGATCGACCGGGTTCGCGCCGCCGGCGGCCCACGTGAAGCTGCCGGTGTTCGTGAGCGTGATCGGGATCGCCTGCTGCGCGCCCGACGCCGCGAGCGTCGCGATCTGCGGCTGATACGTCGCGCCGTACGTCTTCGCGCAGCACACCGTCGCGCTGGCGGTCCCGGTCGGAACGCCTCTCGTGCTGAACCAGGCGACGCCCTCCTGAACGAGGTCGACGCGCAGCGTGTAGCTCCCGCCGTTCGGCGGCGATTGCACCTGCGCCTGCACGACCGCGGACTGTCCGCTCGCGAGATCGTTGGGTAGCCGGGTGCGCAGACCGTCCCACACCGCGATCCGGCCGGCCGAGTCGTACCAGTGGTAGCCGAGATCGACGAGGTTCGCGATCTGCGTCGGGAAGATCCCCTGGCCGGTGTTCGTCACCGTCACCGGCACGATGACGGTCTGGCCGAGGCCGATCGGCGGCACCGCGCCGACGAGGTAGCTCGCGTGGAAGTCGAGTCCGACCCCGATCGGCGTCGGGTCCGGCGGGATGCCCTTGTCCTTGAACCAGAACTCGTTCTGCTTGTACAGATCGAGCTCGAGCGTGTAGTTGGCGGAGGTCAGCGGCGCGGTGACGGCGATCGCGAGCGTCAGGCCCTGGCCGGTCTGCACGTCGGTCGGGAGGTTCGAGAAGTTGTTCCCGATCGTGACGGCGCCGGTCGCGTCGTCGATCCACCGGTAGCCGAGCACGACGGGGTTCACGCCGGTCGCGGGCCAGGCCCGGCCGCCGTCGTTCGTGACCGTGGCGGTGACCACGGAGGTCTGCCCGGCGAACCAGCTCCGCGGCACGGTGTCGCTGACCCAATCGACGCTCCACTCCGTCGCACGGAACCACATGTCACGGAACGGGTCGTTGTAGAGCGCGTTCCACCACGCCGATCCGGTCTGCAGGTCCCATCGGACGGTGTAGCTGCCGGTCGTCGGCACCGAGAACGGCACGCTCACGACGGCCGAGCCGCCCGGCGGCACCGGCACGGGAAGCGGCACCTGACCGCCCTGGCCGACGACGACCGTCCCCTTCTGGAGCACCTGGTACGACACGTTCGTGCCGGCCGGGATGGTCGTCGTCCCGAGGTTGTACACGGCCGTCGCCACCGGGAAGCTCGCCCCGCCGATGCCGGCCTTCGGGAGGAGCGGCTCCAGCCGGACGAGCTGGGTGTAGCCGTTCTGGACCGCGTTCTGGGCCATCGACCGGATCGTCGGCAGGGCCTGGTACAGGCCGTTGCCCGGGCACTCGGTCTGGCCGCCGTTCTGCCCGACGATGTAGTTGCAGTCGCGGTGCCCCTGGATGTTCGGCGGGCTCGACGAGACGTTGATCCAGCTCCCGTCGGTCCGCTGCTCCTGATGGGTGAACGGATCGGCGCCGTAGGGCTGGATGCCGAACTGCGCGAACTTGATCGCGATGATGTTCGCGATGGCCCCCTGGAGCGCCGCCGTCGGCACCGTGACCGAGTAGTTGCCGATCGCCGCCACGCCGAACGATCCGTTGTTCCACCCGTAGGCGTGGCCGCCGATGACGTTGTCCCCGCCGGCCCGGCCGATCCAGATGTTGCCGTACTTGTCGGCGAGGTACTGGTAGCCGATGTCGCCCCACCCACGCGTCACCGCGTGGAAGTAGTAGATCCCGCGGATCGTGTTCGCCGGATTGGTGCCACCGTCGTCGGTGACGGTGTGGTGCACGACCGCCTTCTGCACCTTGCGGTACTCCGGCGTCCAGCGCATGAGCGACTCGTCGGCGCCCCAATCCTGCCGGGTGCGCACCTTCGACACGCCGACCGCGGCGGCCGACGCGTAGCTTTCCCCGAAGTCGCGGAACGCGCCCTCGACATCGTTCATCAGTCGCGCGAGCGGACCGGCGTTCAGGTCGCTCACATCCATGAACGTCACGCCGACCTGCACGAGCACATTCGCGTCACCGCCGGTGAGCCACACCCGGTACTGCGCGAAGTGAGCGCCGTCGACGCTCGGCCGCGGCGCGGCGTAGTGCTCGTTCCGCAGCGCGTCGGCCATGTCCTCTTCCTCGGCGAGCAGCGACCAGTCGTCCCAGGACGAGCCGTCGGCTGAGGTGCGCAGCTCGACGAAGAACGAATCCTCGGTCCCGCGCTCGGCGATCCAGTGCACACCGATGCGGTCGAAGAGCTGCGTCGCGTCGATCGACGGCGACGTGTAGAGGAGCGTCTCGCCGCCGGTGCTGCCGGCGTCCGCCGGGGCGGCGGCCCCGCTCTCGGTCGTGAGCTGGCCACCGGAGAAGGCCGGCCGCGGCTGCAGGACCTCGTGGCCGACGATGTGCCCCGAGCCGCGCGGCGATCCGGCGGCGGGCGCCGATCCATGTGGGAGGAGGGCCAGGGTGAAGAGGACGATGAGCCCTACGAGCCGAAGTCGGCGGTGCACGGGTCCCCCTCTCTGTTCCTCGCCACCGCCCCGACGCGTTCGTCGCCATTCTGGGCCAAGGCGGTGGATACGTATACGGTCGTGAACGAGCGGCGCGATACGCCGTTACCCGGACGCGAGATCAGAACGGCGAGAGCCGGACCATCGTGGACTTGAGCCCGAGGTAGGTCCGCAGGAAGACGTCGGCCGGGACCTCGAGCGTGGCGAGCGTGCCGCGGACCTTGACCGAGACGACGTGCCCGACCCCCGCAGGGGCCTGGTTGCTCACATCGACCGAGAGCAGCGTGCCGATGTCGACCCCGCGATAGCTGATGAGCGCGCCACGGAGCTGATCGCTCGTGAAGGTGACCGACCAGCTCGCGTGCTTGTTCGGCACAGGCACGCTCACCGCGAGATCGGCCGGGTCGGGCACCGCGACGAGGTACGGGTCGCTCGGGCCGCACGACGTGCCATGGTTCCAGCAGCCGTTGGCCACGGTGTAGCCGCCGCTCGAGCTCGAGAAGTACGCGCGGATCGCGGCGCCACCGAACGTGATCACCTTGCCCGCGGTCTGGAGCACCGCGAGATTGCCGGCCGTCGTCTCGACCGTCGCGCCGCCGTAGCACTGATCGGCCTGATCGTCGCGGACGTCGTAGTCGCGGGTCGGCGCGACGCTCGTGAAGCCGTACGTGCGTGCCGCGTAGGCCTGCGCCTTGTACGCCTCGATGTGCCAGCCGGTCGGCATCTCCTTGGGGATGACGCCGCGCACGTAGTCGTCGTAGCCGAGGAAGTTGACGACCCGCAGCGTGTTCGCGCCCGAGTTCCTGTACTGGAGCTTGCCGCGGAAGAACTCGCCCTTCTCCTGGATCGTGATCGGCTGCGTCGCGTCGGTCGGGACGAGGGTCACCGGGCCCGGTCCCGCGTAGCGCAGCGTCGGCGTCGCGGTCGACTGGTCGAAGACCTGCACGATCCCGTTGCGCGCGGCGATCTGGAACGTCGCGTTCGGAGCCGCCGTCGCGACGACGGAGTTGCCCGCGGCCTCGTTCACCGCGGTGAAGCCGCCGCCGGAGCGGACATTGTTCAGCCACGTCTCCATGTACGCCGCTCCGCAGCTCTGCCCCCCGCTCGACGACGGCGCCGAGAGCAGCACGCGCATCGGGCCGCGCGCGTTCGTCGCGCTGTCCACGAACGTGAGCGCGGTGCCCGGGTAATAGAGCGCGACGATCTGCTCGGCCGTGAGCGGCGCGCCGGCGGCGCCGGTGGCCCAGCCCTGCGCGCCGTACTGGCTCATGCCGACGCCGTGCCCGAACCCCTTGCCGTAGAAGGTGACGCCGGGCTGCACGGTGATCGTCTCGACCAGCCGCGGCACGCCGAGCTGGCTGAACCACGCGACACCCTCCTGCACCAGGTCCCACGCGATCCGGTAGCCGCCCGTCGCGCTCGGCAGCGCGACGGGAATGGTGACGACCGCGCTCTGCCCGACGGCGAGGTCGGAGGGCAGGAGGCCGCGATTGCCGTCCCACGTCACGACGCCGCCCGACGCGGTGAAGATGTGGTAGCTGAGCCGCACCGGGTTCGATCCGCCCGCGGGCCAGGCTCGTGCGCCGTAGTTCGAGACGCGCACCGACAGCTGCAGCGTCGCGCCGATGGTCGCGAGGGCGGGCGTGGTGGTCTGGTCGTAGCCGCCGGCGAAGCCGCTCGTCACGATGAGCGCGGTTCGGGCGTAGGGCGAGCCCGTCGTCGAGAGCCAGGCGATGCCTTCGCGCACGGCATCGATCGCCAGCGTGTACGTGCCGACCGCCGCGGGGACCGTGTACGCGACCGTGACCGCACGCGTCTCGCCGGGCAGCAGGTCGGTGGCGAGCGCGGTGCGCGCGCCGTCCCAGACGACGACGTTGCCGCCGGCGTCGAACAGGTGATACGCGAGCCGCACCGGGTTCGGCCCCGCGACGGCCCAGGGGACGTTCCCGCTGTTCGTCACGGTGACCGCGACCGTCCGGCTCTCCCCGATGAGGCCGGCCTGCGTCCCGCCGAGCGAGTACCCCGCGGCGTACGTCGCGACCGAGACCTGCGCGGGGAGCCGCAGGGGCGTCGCGCCGAGCGACCCGAACCACGCGATCCCCTCGCGCACGAGATCGAACACGAGCACGTACGAGCCGGCCTTCGTCGGCGTCGTCACCGTGGCGCTCACCGTCGCGTTCCCGCCGGGCGGGACATCCGCCGGCAGCGGGCTGCGGACACCATCCCAGACCACGACGGCGCCGGTGGCATCGAGCCAGTGATAGGAGAGGTCGACGAGGTTCGCGCCCGTCGCGGTCCACGGTGCCACACCCGAATTGGCCAGCGGGACGCTGAACGTGTAGGTGGTCGCGTTCAGGAGCGCCGGGACGCTCACCGCACCGAACGACGCGAGGAACGCGGGTGTCGCCTGTACCGGGTACGACGCGCTCGGATTGAGCCAGGCCACACCCTCCTTGACCAGCGCGAGCTGCAGGAGGTACGTGCCCGGCTGCGCCGGCAGGGCGATCGTCGCGACCAGCGACCGCGTCGTCCCGGGGAGGACATCGGCGCCGAGCGGCGTGCGCACACCTTCCCAGACGAGCGTCTTCCCCGTCCCATCCATCCAGTGGTACGCGAGGTCGACGAGATCCGCGCCGGTCGCGTTCCACGCGACCGTGCCGTTGTTCGTCACGCTGACCGGCAGCTGCAGCGCCGTGCCCGCCCCGGCCGATGGCGGCGGCGACGCGACGTACATCGCGCTCAGCGCGTCGCCAGGTGCGGCGGCCGCGGGGTAGCCGGAAAGGATGAGCGCGAGTCCGGTGAACGCGAGCGCGGCGATACGACCCACCCTCAGCAACAGTTCCCTTCCCGGCTCGATGCAGTCGCGCGAATGTCCGGCCTCAGGACAGATGTCGGCCGCCTCAACAGCCGAGCCGGCTCACGGTACCAGCGTCACCCCGATCGGGGAACCCACTCCGAACCACCGAACCCCTTCCGAGACCGGATCGACGACCAGGAGCGTCGCACCCGGCGGCGGGGAAGCGAGCGGAAGGGTCAGCGTCACGGTCGCGCCGGGAGCGACGGCGGGCAGGACCGCACGCGGGCCCTCCCAGAGGAGCACCCGGCCGTCCGAGGCGAGCCAGTGGGAGCTCAGATCGACCGGCGCCGCACCGGCCGGCGTCCAGGTGGCGGTGCCGGTGTTCGTGAGCGTGACCAGGATGGCCGGCGCGGTGCGCGAGATCGGTGCGGCGGCGACCGAGATCCCGGCGCGGTAGTCGGGCAGGCCGATCAGCGCGGCGTTCGCCGTCGCGACGCCGTAGGACGAGAACCAGGCCACACCCTCCTGCACCAGATCGACCCGGAGGACGTAGCTGCCCGGCACGAGCGGCGCGTTCACCGCGACGGCCGCCGTCGCGGTCGCGCCGGGCGCGACATCCGCCTGCAGCGTGGTCCGCTCGCCATCCCAGACGATCAGCCGCCCGACCCCGTCGTACAGGTGCGCGCTGAGGTGGACCGGCGTCGGGCCGGTCGCGCTCCAGCTCGCGAGGCCGTCGTTCCTGATCGAGATGGGCACGAGCATCCGACCCCCCGGGAGCAGCGCGGGCACCGAGCCGAGGGTGTACGTCGCGGCGAACCCGCTCGTGACCGAGATCTGCAGGTCGCGCGGGGCGACGCCCTGCGCCGAGAACCAGGCGATCCCCTCCTGCACGAGGTCGAGCCGGAGCACGTAGACGCCGGGTGCGGGCGGCGACGCGACGGGCAACGTCACGACCGCCGCCTGGCCGGGGCCGACGTCGGCCGGGAGGCTCGCACGCGCGCCGTCCCAGACGACGACGTTCCCGCCCGGATCGAGCCAGTGATAGGAGAGGTGCACGGGGTTCGCGCCACCGGACGGCCAGGCCGCGACGCCCGTGTTCGTCACCGACACGCCGAACGGCGTGACGCCGAGGGCGATCGTCGATTGCGCCGCGGCCGTCGGGGCGTAGCTCGCGCCGAGTCCGCTCGTGACGCTCACCGCGACGCTCGCCGGCGGCGCGCCCAGCGCGGAGAACCAGCCGGTGCTGTCACGGACGAGGTCGATCCGCAGGATGTACGAGCCGAGCGTCCCTGGCGGCACGACGGTGAGCGGCACGACCGCCGTCGAGCCGATCGCGACGTCCGCGAGGAGCGGACTGCGTTGACCTTCGAAGAGGACGACGTTGCCCGCCGTGTCGTACCAGTGGTAGCCGAGCCGCACCGGGTCCGGGCCGGCGGCGCTCCACACGAAGGTCGAGCTGTTCGTCACCCGCACGTTCGCGACGAAGGGCGTTCCGGGTGCGACGCGCCCGGGCACCGCCGACGTGTCGTACGTGGCGCCGTACGGGCTCGCGGGGGCGCCGCTCAGCGCGCGGAGCGCGTTCACGCGCCCGGCGCCGAACGACGGATCGGGCCCGATGACGCCGAGGTCGTCCGCGGTGGCCCGGAGGCGATCGCCGGCCTGCGTCGCGGTGAGGCTCGGCTGCTGGCTCAGCAGCAGCGAGGCGACGCCGGCGACGAACGGCGCCGCCTGCGACGTGCCACGGAACGCGGCGTACGTCTGGGTGTTCGGGTTCTGGCGCGAGATGGTCGTCGGGTAGGTCGGCGTGGTGCTCCAGATGATCACGCCGGGCGCGGATATCCCAACGTAACTTCCCTGGTTACTGAAGCTCGCGTGCCCATCGAGCGTATCGGTCGCGCCGACCGAGAGCGTCTCCGGGTACGCGCCCGGGTACTGCGGCACGTTCACCCCGCTGCACTGCGACGAGACCTCGCCGCAGTTGCCCGCGGCCGTGACCACGAGCACGTTGCGGGTCGTCGCGTAGCGGACCGCGTCGTGGAGCGTCGGCAGGTCCGCGTTCGAGCCGAGCGAGATGTTGATGATCCGCGCGCCGTGGTCGGTCGCCCAGATGATGGAGGCCGCGACGTCCGAGAGCAGGCCGGTGCCGGTGCAGTCCAGCGCCTTCACGGGGAGGATCCGCACGCCGAAGGCGACGCCGGCGATGCCGACCCCGTTGTTGCCGCTCGCGGCGATGATGCCGGCCACGTGCGTGCCATGCCCGTTGTCGTCGACGGTCGTCGCGCGGGGGCAGGTCGGATCCGGCGACGAGACGAACGACGCGCCGGGCAGCGCGACCCCGACGAGGTCGGGGTGATTCGCGTCGATCCCCGTGTCGACCACCGCGACGGTGATCGCGGGCGAGCCGCGCACGACGTCCCAGGCGCGGTCCACCTGGGCGCGCCGGAGGCCCCACTGGCCGAGCCCGAATTGGGGATCGGTCCCGTAGAGCGGGTCCGACGGCGTGAAGCTGACCTGTCCGGTGGCGTCGGGCTCGACCGAGCGAACGGCCGGATCGCGCGCGAGCTTCAGCGCGAGGAGCCCGCTCGCGTCCTCGGAGGCGTCGTCGCTGCCGCTCGGCAACGCGACCCGGGTGACGCCCAGCGCCGGGTACTCGCGGTCCGCCGTCGCGCCGATCGACGCGAGCGCCGCCTCACGCTCGGCGGCCGTCGCGCCCGCGGCGAAGCGGACGAGCAGCCTCGGTGCCGCGTTGGGCGCGGCGAGCGGTGCGGCGTCGAACGCCGACGGGCGCGTGTCGATCGCTCGTCCGGCGACCGGAGAACCGAGCGCGGGGAGCGCGAGCAGTGCGGCGAGCACCGCGATCGCGGTGCGGCGGACCCTTCCCATTCTTCCTCGTATTACGGGCGGGGGGCCGGGGAGGTTATGCCCTCCGGGTCACGGAGTTCCCGTGATCACGATCACGTTCTCCAGCTTGTGGAGGTCGACCGCCGGCTCGATGACCGCTCGTTGGTATGCCGCGACCTCGGCCTTGGTGACGTCCACGATCTTCCCGAGCACGAGTCCCTTCGGGTACAGCGAGCGTAGCTGGTCGGCGATCCCCAGCCCAGCGGTGACGACGATGTCGCCGCGCTTCACCGGATCGGCCTGCGGGATCCACTCCATGACGAGGGTGTCGCCGTACTGCCCGCGAACGATCCCCGTCGCGCGGGAGGACTCGACGAGCGCCGACACGGTCGACGACGAGTCGGTGATGAGGAGGACCTTGGCGTAATTCGTCCCCGTCTCGCTCACTCGTCCGACCACGCCCTGATCCGAGAGGACGACGGCGTTCACCTTCACGCCGTTGTCCGTCCCGGCGCCGATGACGATGGCGCGTAGCACGCCGCTCGGGTCGCGCGCGATGACAGGCGCGGCGATCGTGGTGTACGGGAGGGTCCGGCGAACGGCGTCGAGCTTCGCGGCCTGCTGCGCGCTCACGGCCTGCTCCTGCAGGCGGACGTTCTCGAGCGTGAGCCGGTCGTTCTCGGCCTGGAGCCGCGCCTTCTCCGACCGCAGCCGGTCGATCTCGCCGATCGCCTCGACGAACCGGTTCGCTCCGATCCCGGTGTCCGCGAGGACGCGCTGGACCGGCACGAGGAGCTGCGTGCCCTGCGTCGCGACGGCGCGCACGGCGTCGGTGTTGCGGAACGCGAGGAGCAGGAGCGCGACGAGGAACAGGGCCGCGAACGGGCGAGTCGCACCGTTGCCGCCCCTGCGCGTGCGCCCGAGGGTCGCCACCCGCGAGCCTTAGCGGGGCATGACCGCGTAGGTCTCGGTGACCAGGCTGCGGTCGTACTTCACGAGCTCTTCGAGCACCATGCCGGCACCCCGGACGACGCAGGTGAGCGGATCGTCGGCGACGTGCACCGCCATCTGGGTCGCCTCCGCGATGCGCGTGTCGAGCCCGCGCAGCAGCGCGCCACCTCCGGCCAGGTAGATGCCCTGATCCATGATGTCCGCGAGCAGCTCGGGCGGCGTCTCCTCGATCGTGTCCTTCACCTCATCGACGATCTGCTGCACCGACGGCTCGATCGCTTCGCGGATCTGCGCGCTCGTGACCTCGATGCTCCGCGGCAGCCCGGTCAGGAGATCGCGGCCCCGGAAGAACGTGGAGACCTCCTCGTCGAGCGGATAGGCCGAGCCGATCGCGATCTTGATGTCCTCGGCGGTCCGCTCGCCCATCAGAAGGTTGAACTCACGACGCGCGTAACCGACGATGTCCTGATCCATCTCGTCGCCGCCGATGCGGATCGAGCGCGAGACGACGATCCCGCCAAGTGAAGTGACCGCGACCTCGGTCGTCCCGCCGCCGATGTCGACGATCATCGAGCCGGACGGCTCCTGCACCGGAAGGCCCGCGCCGATCGCGGCGGCCATCGGCTCCTCGACCAGCCGGGCCCATCTCGCGCCGGCGTTCATCGCGGCCTCTTGCACGGCGCGCTTCTCCACCTCGGTCACGCCCGAGGGGATCCCGATGATGACCCGCGGCCGCGGGAAGAGCGCGAAACGGTCGTGCACCTGCTCGATGAAGTGCCGGAGCATGTACTCGGTGATGTCGAAGTCGCTGATGACCCCGTCCTTCAGCGGCCGTACGGCGGTGATGCTCGCGGGCGTCCGGCCGACCATGCGCTTTGCCGCCGCCCCGACCGCGAGGACGGCGCCGGTCTTCGTGTCCTTGGCCACGACGGACGGCTCGCTGATCACGATGCCGCGGCCGCGCACGTGGACGAGCGTGTTCGCCGTCCCGAGATCGATGCCCACGTCGCGTGAGATGAGGCTCCAGAGCGCTTCCAACAACTCGTGAACGTACCTTTCCTGGTGGCGATGCGGGGGTCAACGAAGGATAGACCGGGATCTAGATCACGACGCCCCGCTCGCGCAGGCTCACCCACCTGCCCGCGCCGATCACGACGTGGTCGACCACCGACACGCCGAGGAGCCGCCCGGCGGCGACGGCGTCCCGCGTCGTCCGGATGTCGTCGGCCGACGGCTCCGGGTCGCCCGAGGGATGGTTGTGCCCGAGGAGGACGCCGGCGGCGTTGCGCCGCACCGCCTCGGTGAACAGCTCGCCGATCCGGACGGAGGTCCCGGCGACGTTGCCCTCGTAGATCCGGCAGACCGCGATGAGCCGCTGCTTCCGGGTCAGCAGACCGACGACGAGCGCCTCGCGCTCGCGCTGGGCCAGGTACGGCGAGAGCGCCTCGGCCGCGGCCGCCGGCGTGTCCAGGACGGCGCCGTCCCGCTCGGCGACGAGTGCGCGGCGGCCGAGCTCGACCGCCGCGACGATCCGGGCCGCGCCGACGGCACCGAGCCCGGCCGCGCGCAGCCGGCGGTCGTCGGCGGTGGCCAGCGGACCGGCGCCGCCGATCGACAGGAGGAGGCGCTCGGCCATGGCGAGGGCCGAGTGCGTCCGGGTCCCGGTCCCGAGGATCAGCCCGACGAGCTGCGCGTCCGACAGGGCGCCGGCGCCGTCACGGGCGAGGCGCTCGCGCGGCCGGACGGCCTCGGGCCAGTCGCGGATCGGCACGCATCAAGGTACGGGCCGCTCTTGCCGACGCCCCGCTCGGCGCGGCACGGGCCGCAGCGGTCGAGGCGAACCCGGAGGCGTCGCGAGGTGCCGCTCGAAGGCGTTCACGAGGTCGAACAGGTCGGGCGCCTCGAAGACACGGTCGCGCCGCCGCGATCCGATCGCGCGCAGAATGCCCGCCGCCTCGAGCTGATCCACGGCGGCTCGGGCGGACTCGTAGACGACCCCGGCGACCTCCGCGGCGCTCTTCACGTCGACGATCGGTCGGCCCGGCAGCGATCCGATCAACCGCTCGACGGTCGTCCCTCGCCGACGAACGCCCGCGCGTGCGAGCCAGCGCTCCTGAAGCTCCGCGATACGCGCCGCGAAACCGAGCGCCTCGCGCGCCGCGCTTCGCGCGGCCTGGGCGAACGTGCCGACCCAGTCCGCGATCGCGGCCGCGTCGTGATCCCGGAAGCTCGTCAACCCCCGGAGATACGCCGCCTGATCGGTGGCGAGGATCAGGCTGATCGGTGGGACATACGTGGGAGCGACACCGCGACGCCGCAGGATCACATGGATCAGGCACCGGCCGACACGTCCGTTGCCGTCTCCAAATGGATGGATCGTCTCGAACTGCGCGTGGACGATCGCCGCCTGAGCGACGGCCGGAAGATCGTCTCGACCGCTGAAGGTGCAGAGATCGTCCAGCAGCTCCGGCACACGCCGTTCGTTCGGTGGGACGAATTCGGCGCCACGCGGGGAATCTGCGGCTCCGCCGATCCAGTTCTGCGACGTGCGCAGCTGCCCGGCCATCCAGTCCAGCGACGTGCCACTGAAGATGCGCCGGTGCAGGGCCTTGACGCGAGCGACGGTCAGCGCCTCGCGCGAGGAGCCGAGCGCGATGGCCTCTTCCATCGCTCTGAGATTGCCGAGGACGAGCTTCGCGTTCTGGTCGGCCTCGTCGGGGGCGAACGCCGCGCGGGCCAGACGGCGATGCGACATTTCGAGACCCTCGATCCGTGACGAGGCCAGCGCTTCGGCTCGCAAGAGCTGCCGCGCGAGCGTCTCGAGCACACCAAGGGAAGGCGATGCTCGGTTGAGCTCGCGGATCGCGACGTCGGCCTCGGTGAGGATCCCAGCGACGTCACCGGGCAACGAGAGGTCGAGCTCGGCGATCTCGTCCGGGACGAAGGCTTCGTAGTCGAAGGACCGCCGGCTCGCACGTCCGCCGTAGCTCCCCGCCTGAGGCGTCCAGCGCCGCCTTTCCGTGCCCGGCATTCGCTCGTCTGTGCTCCTTTCGCCGCTACACAGAGTTTACCCTATAAGTCTGTTTATGGGGGACGCGACTTGCCCAAATGCCCAGGCGCGTAGGTCGAGTCGGGCCGCCGTTGTGAACTCGATGGTCGGGGCTGGGGCGGCTGGCTGCTGGAGGACGCCGGGCTCAGCTCTCGGTGACCGCCTTGCCCCCGGTATGGACGGTCCAGTCGCGCTCGTCGAAGTCCTTCGCGCAGTAGGGACAGATGTTCCACTCGGGGCGGATCAGCTTCGCGCACGACGGGCACACCCGCTTCAGGCGCGTGCGGCAGGTCGGGCACAGGATGAAGTCCTCGGCAACGCGCTCGTGGCAGGTCGGACAGACGATCCGCTGCTCGGCTTCCGCGAGGAGGCTCTCCTCCGCGAGCTGGCGCTCGTAGGCCTCGCCGAGGGTCTCGCGCGACCGGACGATGAGGTAGATGAAGAGGCCGAGCACGTTGAGGACGGTGACGAGCAGCGCCGCGAGCAGCGGGAGCAGGCGATTCTCCGTGCGATTCTCGGCGTCCCGATACGTCCAGAAGATCATCGCGATGTAGAGCGCGAGGACGTAGAGGCCGATGAAGCGCAGCCCGAGCTGCACGACCGCGCTGTTGACGAACCCGGTCCAGATCGCGCCGATATCCGGCATCGCTACACCACCGCGCGCGCGGGCTGGCCCTCGGCCGTCACGCGGTCGCGCCAGTAGTCGAGGACGTCGTGCAACGTCTGCTCGAACGGGATCTTCGGCTCCCAGCCAGTGGCCTGGTGGAACTTCGTCGGGTCGGCCCACAGGATCGGGACGTCGCTCGGGCGAAGGCGCGCCGGGTCCTCCTCGGTGCGGATCTTCACGCGGGCGTAGGCGATGAGGACGTCGAGCATCTCCCGGATGGTGTGGGTCCGGCCGCTGCCGACGTTGTAGCTCTCCCCCGGCTCGGCCTTCTCGAGGGCGATCCAGTACGCGCGGACGATGTCGCGCACGTCGGACAGGTCGCGCTTCGTCGTGAGGTCTCCGTGGTAGATGACGGGCGGATGGAAGCCGGCCTCGATCTCCGCGATCTGCTTGGCGAACGTGCTGTCGGCGAAGACCGGGCCCCGGCGCGGTCCGGTGTGGTTGAAGCCACGCGTGACGACGAGGTGCAGGCCGTACGACTTGAAGTACTGATAGGCGAGCTTGTCCTGGGCGACCTTGCTCACCGCGTACGGCGAGAGCGGGCGCAGCGGGTTCGTCTCCTTCATCGGCACCTCGTCGGGATGGACGAGGCCGTATTCCTCGCTCGAGCCGGCCACGTGCATCCGGATCTGGCTGTCGTGCCGCCGGATCGCCTCGAGCAGGTTGATCTGCGAGATGACGTTGATCTGGAAGGTGGACGCCGGCTCGTCGAAGCTCGACTGGACGAACGACTGGGCGGCGAGGTGGAAGATCCGCTGCGGCTGCACGGCGGCGACGAGGTGCTCGACCGCGCCGGCGTCGGTCAGCTCGCAGTAGAGGAGCGTGACGCGGCCCTTCTTGCGCTCGTCGCGAAGGCCCTGCCCGTCGCTGTAACGGCCCTCGACGATGTCCACCTTGCCGGCACGTCGCAGCGGCTCGAGGTTCTCCATGCGGGACCGCCAGCGGAAGGTCCCGTACACGGCGACGTCCGGATGTTCGGCGAGGAGGTACTCGGCGAGATGACTGCCGGCCATGCCGGTGATGCCGGTGATGAGGACCCGCACAGCGCGGGTAGCCTAGCAAAGGCCATGCCGTGCTCGCTCGGTCGCTTGGGTCTCGATCCGTGAGCGCGCTCGACGTGCTCCGGCACGCCGATCGAGGGCCAGGGAGCGCGCTGTCGCCGGCCGGCGAGGCCGCGGCGCGCGCGCTCGCCGGGACGCCCTACCGGCTCGTCGTCTCGAGCCCGCTCGAGCGCGCGAAACGGACCGCCGAGCTCATCGCCGGTCGCCTGGACGCGATGGAGCCCGGCCTGCTCCCGGACATCGGCGGGACCGAGGTCTTCGGCCCGATGCCGACGCTCGCCGACTGGCGTGCGCTCCTCGGCGAGCCGCGGGCGCGGGCGTTCGCCGACGAGCAGCTCGCGACGTGGGCCCGGATCGCGCAGCGCGTCGGGCCGGACGACCGCGTCCTCGCGATCTCGCACGGTGGGATCATCGAGCTGCCGATCGTCGCCCTGGCCGATCGGCTGCGTGTACGGATCGACGGCCCGTCGTTCGGCTTCCTCGAGGGCGCGCGGATCACGTACGTGAACGACACGCCGACCGCCGTGGAGCTGCTCCGCCGGGCGACACCGCGACGCTGACTCGGGCCAGGCCGCGCGAGTGCGGCTCGAAGGCGACCACGCTCAGCGGAGCGCGGCGATCACCTGCTCGGCGTGGCCGTCGGCTTTCACGCCGTACCACGCGCGCTCGATCCGACCGTCGGGCGCGATGAGCACGGTGGACCGGATGACGCCCGGCCCGCGGCCGGCCCGCTCGCCCCAGGCGCCGTATGCCTCGAGCGTGCGGTGCTCGGGATCGGAGAGGAACCTCAGGTGCAGGTCGTACTTCTCCTGGAAGCGCCGCAGCGCGTCCACCGGATCGGGCGACATCCCGATGACCCTGACCTTCCGCTCGTCGAGCTCGGCCCTGCGCTCGTCGAACTGACGAGCCTCGACCGTTCAGCCCGCGGTATCGGCCTTGGGGAAGAAGTAGAGGATCGTCCGCGCTCCGCGGAGCTGCGATGAGCGGAGCACCTCCCCGCTGTCATCACGCAGCTCGAATTCCGGCGCGGCGTCGCCGGGTCGAAGCTCCACGGCAGCCGCCATGGTACGTACGGGTGCGCCGCCCTGCTGAGGCCCGGACTGCCGCGTGCGATGCGGTCGCCCGACCGAGGGTCGCCGCACACTGCATCGCGTGCGTCTGCTGACGACCGGGCTCGTCCTGACGATCACGCTCGGCGCGTTCGAGTCGCTCGCGGTCGCCACGATCATGCCGATCGTCGCCGCGGACCTCGGCGGCGTGACGCTGTACGGCTGGGCGTTCAGCGCGTTCTTCCTCGCGAGCCTCATCGGCATCGTCGTCGCCGGTGACCTTGCGGATCACCGCGGTCCGGCGCTTCCGTACGCCGCGGGACTGGCGCTGTTCGCGATCGGCCTCGTCATCGCCGGCTCCGCGCCGACCATGCTCCTGCTCGTTGCCGGCCGGTTCGTCCAGGGCCTGGGCGCGGGCGCGATCCCGGCCATCTCCTATGTGACGATCGGCCGCGCGTTCCCGGAGCACGCGCGCCCGAGGATGTTCGCGATCTTCTCCACGGCGTGGGTCGTGCCGTCGATCGTCGGGCCGCCCGCCGCCGCGTTCATCGCGTCGGCGCTCAGCTGGCGGGCGGTGTTCGTCGTTCTGCTGCCCTTCGTCGCGCTCGCCGCGATGCTCACGCTCCCCGCACTGCTCAGGCTCGGACCGCCGGACACGCCGGCGGCGCGGCAGCGCGTGCGCGATGCGGTGCTCGTCGCGGCCGGGGCGGGGCTCGCTCTCGCCGCGCTCTCCGCCGGGCCGATCGCCGTCGCGCTGGTGCTCGCGGCGATCGGGCTCGCGATGGCCGTCCCGGCGATCACCCGCGTGACGCCGCCCGGCACGCTGCTCGCTCGACCGGGGCTCGCGGCCGCGGTGCTGACGCGGGGACTCCTCACGTTCGCGTTCTTCACCGTCGAATCGTTCCTGCCGCTGATGCTCACCGAGGTCCGCGGCGTCAGCACGACGCTGTCCGGGATCGTGCTCACGTCGGGCGCGGTCGCGTGGACGGCCGGTTCGTGGTTCCACGCCCGGCTCGCGACGCGTCTCGCCGGCCGGACGATCATCGCGACCGGCTTCGCGCTCGTCGTCACGGGAGCGCTCGGCCTGCTCGCGCTGCTGGTCTGGTCGCTGCCGTTCGCTGTGGTCTTCGTCTGCTGGGCCGTGACCGGGGTGGGCATGGGCTTCGCGTACGCCGCGATCTCGCTCGCCGTCCTGCGCCTCGCGCCGTCAGGTGCCGAAGGCGCGTCGAGCTCCGCGATGCAGGTGCTCGACAATCTCGGCACCGGGCTCGGTGCCGGGATCGGCGGCGCCGCGGTCGCGGTCGCGATCGGGAACGGACTTCCCCTCGCGACCGGCATCGGCGCGGCCTTCGCGATCGGCATCGCCGGTGGCGCGATCGGCATCGCGGTCTCGCGCCGGCTGGAAGCGGGCCGCGGGTCGGCCGGCGTGGTCGGCGCATTGTCCGCCGAGGCGCGGCATCCAGCGGCCATGCCCTAGCGCGAACGTCGCCGAGGACCAGCGCCGGGGCGCGAGCGGTTCAGTTCACCGGAAGATTCGGCTCGTCGTCGGAGTCTGATCGCGGGAGCGTCTCAGCGGGTGGCGCCTCGAAGGTGGGCGGCGGCCCACCGAGACGATCCGTGAAGAGGGCATGCCTGGCTCGGGTGGCAATCGCGCTGGGACGAACGCAACATAGCCGGCGCGCTGTTTGACGAATTCGCCCTGCTCTCGGACTGGCGATGCAGTTAGTTCAGTCAGAGGCCGAATAGCAAAATAACTCGCGCCGTTACTTCAGCTGCCGATAGTTCGCAGCCACGCAGCTCAGAGGCGTGCGACCCTCAGGCGCGAGTCCTGTCGAGTGAAACGCGCGACGGCATCGACCAGCGCCTCGTGCTCCGCCTGGAGCACGCGGGCGGCAAGCGTCTCCGGGTCGTCGCCCGCGACGACGGGGACGCGACGCTGAGCCAGGATCTCGCCCTCGTCGAGCAGGCCGCGATGCGCCCGGTGGACCGTCGCGCCGGTTTCCTTCGCGCCCGCGGCGAGCACGGCCTCGTGCACCTTCATGCCATTCAGCTTTCCGAACTCCGGGAGCAGCGACGGGTGGATGTTGATCACCGGGATGTCGGCGCCGAGGGCATCCCAGAACGCCTCGGCGAGGATGCGGTCGTAGCCGGCGAGCACGATGAGCTCGGCCCCGGCGTCGCGCAACGCCTCGCCCATGGCCCGCTGGGCGGCCTCGCGGGTGTCGCGCCGCACCGGGAAGACCGCGGAGGGCGCGCCCGCGCGGTGGGCGCGTTCGAGCGCCGGCACGCCGGCTCGGCTCGAAGCCACGAGCACGACGCGCGCGTCGAGGCGACCCTCGCGGCACGCGTCCAGGATCGCCTGCAGGTTCGACCCGCGACCGCTCACCAGGACGGCGACGCGCAGGGTCACCGCCAGCGCACCCGCTGCGCTCCCGCCAGCGCGGGCTCGACCACACCCAGGCTGATCGCGTCCGGAAGCGCGCGCAGCGCGGCGCGTTCGTCCTCCGGCGCGATGACGGCCACCAGGCCGATGCCCATGTTCCAGGTGGCGAACCGCTCCTCGTCCGGGACGCCGCCCCAGTCGCCGAGGATGCGGAAGACCGGCGGCACTGTCCACGCGTCGCGATCGATCGCCGCGCCGAGCGGCGCGGGGAGCGCGCGCGGCAGGTTCCCTTCCCAGCCGCCGCCGGTGAGGTGCGCGATCGAGCGGACCGCCGCGGCGCGCCGAAGGGTCCGGACGTCCTCGAGATAGGACCGGTGCGTGGCGAGGAGGGCGTCACCGAGCGTGCCCCCGCGCAGCTCGGGCCGCGGCGCGTTGAGCGTCCCGAGCTCGTCGCGCCCCTCGTCCGCGGCGTGCCGCGTGACGATCGCCCGCGCGAGCGAGTAGCCGTTCGTGTGCAGGCCGCTCGACGGTAGCCCGATGAGCACGTCACCGACGCGGGCCGCGCCCGGATCGAGGATCGCATCGCGTTCGACGGCGCCGACGAGGAACCCGGCGAGGTCGTAGACGCCCGGCGCGTACATGCCGGGCAGCTCGGCGGTCTCGCCGCCGAGGAGCGCGCACCCGTGCGCGCGGCACGCGTCAGCGATCGCGCCGACGACGCGGGCGAAGATCTCCGGCTCGAGCCTGCCGGTGGAGAAGTAATCGAGGAAGAAGAGCGGCTCGGCGCCCATCGCGAGGGCGTCGTTCACGCAGTGATGCACGAGATCGGTCCCGACGCCCTCGTGCCCGTCGAGCAGCCGCGCGAGCTCGAGCTTCGTGCCGACGCCGTCGGTCGTCGCGACGAGAACGGCGTCGCGGGATCCGCCGAATCGGAACATGCCGGCGAACGCGCCGACGTCGCCGATGACCTCGGGCCGGTTCGTCGCCCGCACCTTCTCGCGGATCCGGGCAAGCGCGTCCTCGGCGCGCGAGATGTCGACGCCGGCCTGCCGGTAGTTCACGGACCCGATCCGCCGCTCACCTCGCCGCCGGCTCGAGCACGTCCTTCGTGAGCTCCAGCTGCACGGGCACGAGGTAGTCGCCGGTGAAGCACGCCGTGCAGAGCTCACCCACGGTCGCGCCGGTCGCGCGCACCATGCCCTCGAGCGAGAGGTAGCCGAGCGAATCCGCACCGACATGCCGTTGGATGTCGTCGACATCCAGCCGCGACGCGATGAGCTCGTCGCGCCGGGCCATGTCGACGCCGAAGAAGCACTGATGGCGAATGGGCGGCGAACAGATGCGGAGATGGACCTCGCGCGCGCCGTGCCGCCGCAGGAGCGCGACGATCGGACCGCTCGTCGAGCCGCGAACGATCGAATCGTCCACCACGACGACGCGCTTGCCCTCGAGCACGTCGCGCAGCGCGTTGTACTTGAGCGCGACGCTGTGCCGCCGCAGCTCCTGCGTCGGCTGGATGAACGTCCGGCCGATGTAGCGGTTCTTGATGAGCCCCTCGCGGAACGGGATGCCGCTCCGGCGCGCGTACCCGACGGCCGCGGGGATCGCGCTGTCGGGCACCGGGATCACGACATCCGCATCGGCGGGATGCTCGTCTGCCAGGATCTCGCCCATGCGCTCGCGCGTCGCGTACACCGACCGGCCGCCGAGATCGCTCGAGGCGGATGCGAGGTACACGTGCTCGAAGACGCAGAGCCCGCGCCGGTCCGCCGCGAGATCGGCGATCGTCACCGGGCCGCGGTCGTCGATCCGGAGGACCTCGCCCGGTCGGACGTCGCGCTCCAGCGCGGCGCCGATGGTGTCGAGCGCCGAGTTCTCGCTCGCGACGATCCACGCGCCGCCCTTGCGCCCGAGACAGAGCGGCCGGACGCCGAGCGGATCGCGGATCGCGTACAGGGCCGTGGGCGTGAGCAGCGTGAGCGACCACGCGCCGGCGAGGCCGGGCAGCGCGGCGACGATGCGCTCGTCCCAGTTCGCGCCGGGCGCGGCGGCGATCGCCTGGGCGATCACCTCGGTGTCGCTCGAGGTCACGAAGCGGACCCCGCTCGCGCGCAGCTCCTCGCGCCGATCCCGGGCATTGATGCAGTTGCCGTTGTGCCCGAGGGCCAGCTCGCCGAGCTCGTCGTCGCGGACGACCATCGGCTGCGCGTTCTCGATGCGCGACGAGCCGGTCGTCGAGTAGCGGGTGTGGCCGATGGCCGCGCGTCCGGAGAGCGCGCCGAGGTCCGGCTCGGCGAACACCTGGCCCACGAGGCCCATCCGGCGCACGACACGCAGATCGCGGCCGTCGGTCGCGGCGATGCCGGCCGATTCCTGCCCGCGGTGCTGGAGCGCGTAGAGCGCGAAGAACATGAGCCGCGCCGGCTCGCTCGGATCGCTGGACGCGGGCGACCAGATGCCGCAGACGCCGCACACGGTCAGATCTCCCTTCCGAGCGCGCGGGCCAGGCCCTCACGGTGCGCCCGCGCGAGCGAGGCCACGGGCAGGCCCAGGACGGGCGCGACCTCGAGGATGTCGCCGCCGATCCGACCGAGCGTCCAGAGCGGCACGTCGTGGGCCGCGGCGAGCGCGCGCACGGCGTCATCGTTGCTCGGCGCGACGACGAGCACCACCCCGGACGGCGCCTCGCCGAAGAGCATGACCCGCTTGTCGATGCCGCGGATGGCCGGCAGCGTGACCTGCATCCCGATGCGATCGCGGATCGCGAGCTCGGCGAGCGCGACGGCGAGGCCCCCTTCGGCGCGATCGTGGGCCGCACGAATGAGTCCGCCCTCGGCGGCGGTGCGCACGAATGCCTGGAGGCGCGCCTCGAGGGCGAGGTCGATGGCGACCGGCCCCTCGTGCCGCCCGCGCATCGCCGCGTAGCTCGACGCGGCGAGCGACACCCGCGCGTCGCCGGCGAGCAGGACGAGATCGCCGCGCTCGCCGGTGCGCGGCGGGACGTGACGGGTCACGTCCGCGATCCGGCCCACCGCACCGATCGTGGCGGTCGGCCAGATGTCCGCGCCGCTCGTCGCGTTGTACAGGGACACGTTCCCCGAGACGACCGGCACGCCGAGCGCCTCGCACGCCGCGCGGATGCCGGCGATCGTGCGCTCGAGCTGCCACGCGCCGGCGGGTCGTTCGGGATTGCCGAGGTTGAGGCAATCGGTGATCGCCAGGGGCTCGGCCCCGACGCACACGACGTTGCGCGTCGCCTCGGCGACCGCGGCCGCCGCGCCGACGAACGGGTCGAGCGCGGCGACGCGCGGCTGGGCGTCGAGCGCGATCGCGATCCCGTCGGGCCGGCCCTTGATGCGCATGACCGCCGCGTCGCCGCCCGGGCCGACGACCGTGTCGGTGCCGACCATCTGGTCGTAGGTGCGATAGAGGATCTCCCGCGACGCGACGTCGGGCGACCCAAGGAGCTCGAGCAATTCGAGGCCGAGCTTCTGGAGCCCCAGGGGCGCCGCGTCTTGGATATCGGACGGGCCTTGCTGTCCGACGTGGAACACCGGAGCCTGGGCCCAGGCGCGCACGTCGTACTCGGGCGCGTCGTCGGCCAGTGCCCGCGGCGGCAGGGACGCGACGACCTCGCCGCCGTCGCGGATCTCGAGCGTCTCGTCACGGGTGACCTCACCGATGCGCACGCCGTGCAGGTCCCAGCGCGCGAAGGTCCGCTCGACGTCCGCTTCGCGGCCCGGCCGCGCGACGACGAGCATCCGCTCCTGCGACTCCGAGAGCATGACCTCGTGCGGCGCCATCGCCGTCGCGCGGCGCGGCACGGCCGCCACATCGATGCGCATCCCGACGCCGCTCTTCGCGGCGACCTCGCTCGTCGCGCAGGCGAGCCCCGCCGCGCCCAGGTCCTGGATCGCCTCGACCGCGTGGAGCTCGCCGAGCTCGAGCGTGGCCTCGAGCAGCAGCTTCTCGACGAACGGGTTGCCGACCTGGACGGAGGGCCGTTTGCCCGCGTCCGCGTCGCCGAGCTCGAACGACGCGAGGAGCGAGGCCCCGGCGATCCCGTCGCGACCGGTGTCCGAGCCGACCAGGTAGACGGCGCTGCCCGGCCGGGCGGTCGCCGCCGAGCGCAGGTCCTCGCGCCGCACGAGACCGACGCACATGGCGTTCACCAGCGGGTTGTCGGCGTACGCGGGAGCGAAGGTCACGTGCCCGCCGACGTCGGGGATGCCGACGCAGTTGCCATAGAAGGAGATGCCGCCCACGACGCCCCCGACGAGCCGCCGCGTCCGCGCCTCGGCCGGGTCGCCGAAGAAGAGCCCGTTGAGCACCGCGATCGGGCGGGCGCCCATCGCGAAGATGTCCCGCAGGATGCCGCCCACCCCGGTCGCCGCGCCCTGGTACGGCTCGACCGCGGAGGGATGGTTGTGGCTCTCGACCTTGAAGACGCAGAGCAGCCCGTCCCCGAGATCGACGGCGCCGGCGTTCTCGCCCGGTCCGAGCGCGACGTGGGCCCCGGACGTGGGCAACGTCCGGAGCAGCGGCTTGCTGTGCTTGTACGCGCAGTGCTCGCTCCACATCGCCCCGAACATCGCCCACTCGAGCCCGTTCGGCTCGCGGCCGATGATCGCGCGCACGCGATCGGCTTCGTCGTCGGTGAGCCCTGCGTCGCCGGGGGTGCCCTGGCTAGACTGCGGCGCTTTCATCCCCGTGATCACCGGGGACCGGCTCATGCGCTCGCGCCGCCTCCGAGGAACGCTTCGATCTGCTCCGCGAAGCCGATGAGGTCGCCGAGGCGGCTCTGCACGTGGCCGTACACCTCATCGATGTCGGTCTGCTCACGGTCGTACGCGAGGAGGTTCCGAAGGTTGGCCAACTGCTCCAAACGATACGCCAGGGGCCGCTCGATGATCCCGTGCGCGGCGATCGCGTCGAGGATGTCGTGGTACGCGTCGGGCTTCGGCAGGGCGAGCGCGGCGACGAGGTAAGCGCCGGTGCCGAACAGGAGCTCGACCGCCTGCTGGAGGTACCACTGGGCGAGCCCGTAGAGCTTCGGATCGGCCTTGAACTTCTGCCGGTCCACCCCGCGGAGGTCCTGGAGCAGCCCGATGTACTCGCGCAGCCGCCCGATCCGCGCCCGCACGTAGTCGTCGTCGATCGCGAACCGCTCACCGCGCACCCGCTCCGCGAGCGCCTTCGACTGGAGCTCGTCGTACTTCTTGAACTCGAGGTACTCCATCGTCGAGCGGGTCTCGAACTGCACCCGGCGCTTGTGGTCGCGCTGGAACAGGAGCGACCAGGTGCGGATGACCTGGGCCCGTTGCAGGAGCGAGGCGTTGTTCAGGATCACGACATCCAGGTCACCGGTCTCGAGGGTCTTCGAGAGCTCGCTGACGAAATAGACCTGGTAGTCGAAGTACTCGTTGGCCTTGATCTTGTCGAGCAGGAGCAGCGCGACGTCCAGGTCGGCGTACGCCCCGGCGAGCTTGCGGGCGGATGCCGTCCCGTTCGCGTAGGCGGCGTCGACCGGGCTCGTCTGGAAGAGCGACTGGATCTGCGCCTGCTTCTCGAAAAGGTCCATCCCTACGTATTCAAACGGAAGCAGGGGCCGTGCCGATATGTCGAACGCCGATCAAGCTGGCGAGCACCAGCCTGCCGTCGGTGCCCCCGAGGAGCTGCTCGGCGCAGCGCTCCGGGTGCGGCATGAGCCCGACGACGTTCCCCGCCCCGTTCGCCAGGCCGGCGATGCCGGCCGTGCTCCCGTTCGGGTTCGCCTCGGGCGTGGCGGCGCCCCGGGCATCCACGTAGCGGAACGCCACTTGCCCGTTCGCCTCCACCCGCTCGAGCGTCGTCTCGTCCGCGACCCAGCAGCCTTCCCCATGCGCGATCGGCATCCGCAGGATCGCCCCGCCGAGTCCGGCGGTGAACGGCGTGTCCTCCCGCTCGACACGCAAATGGACCCAGTCGCAGCGGAACTCGAGGTGCCGGTTCCGGACGAGGGCACCCGGCAGGAGGCCGATCTCGCAGAGGATCTGGAAGCCGTTGCACGAGCCGAGGATCGGCATGCCCTCCGCCGCGGCGCGGCGCAGCTCCGCCGCGGCGGGCGAGATCCGCGCGATCGCCCCGGCGCGCACGTAGTCCCCGTAGGCGAACCCCCCGGGCACGATCGCGGCGTCGAAGCCGCGGAGGTCCGCATCGGCGTGCCACACGATCTCGGCCTCGGCGCCGACGAGCGAGAGCGCGTGCACGAAGTCGCGCTCGCTCCAGGTCCCCGGAAAGCGCAGCACGGCGACCCTCATCGGCTCGCTCCGCCGCCAGTGGTGCCCATCACTCGCCGCTCACCTCCACTTCGAACTCCTCGATGACCGGATTCGCGAGAAGCTCGTCTCCCATTCTCGCCGCCGATGTACGCGCCTCGGCGGGATCGGCGGCCGCGAAGCGCACGACGATCACCTTACCGGTGCGCACGTCCACGATCTCCATCCCGAGCGACCGCAGCGCGCCGGCGACCGCCTCGCCCTGCGGGTCGCGCACCTCCGCCTTGGGCCGAACGTGGATCGTCGCGACGAAGCGGCTCAGCGGAGCTCGCCGCCGACGAGCATCCGGAAGCACTCGCGATACCGCTCGCTCGTCCCGCGCACGACATCCTCGGGCAGCTCCGGCGCGGGCGGCTCGCGGTCCCAGCCCGAGCGGATGAGGAAGTCGCGGACGAACTGTTTGTCGTACGAGGCCGGCGACGTGCCGGGCCGGTACGCCCCGGCGTCCCAGTAGCGCGACGAGTCGGGGGTGAGCGCCTCGTCGATCAGCGTGAGCGCTCCATCGCGGAGGCCGAACTCGAACTTCGTGTCGGCGAGGATGAGGCCGCGTCCGACCGCGTAGGCATGCGCGTAGCGGTAGAGCGCGAGCGTCGCGTCCTCGAGCTGGCGCGCGAGGTCGCGACCGACCGCCGCGGCCAGCTGGGCGCGGGAGATGTTCTCGTCGTGGCCGGTGAGGGCCTTCGTCGCCGGGGTGAAGATCGGCTCGTCGAGCCGCGCCGATTCCTCGAGACCGCGCGGCAGGCGCTCGCCCGCGACGGTGCCATCGGCCCGGTATTCCGCCCACGCGGAGCCGGAGAGATAGCCGCGGGCGACGCACTCGAAATCGATCCGCTCGCAGCGCCGGACGAGCACCGCGCGGCCGGCGAGCTCCCGATGCTCGGAGAACGGCTTTGGCAATCGCGCGAGGTCGGTCTCGAGGAGATGGTTCGGCACGAGGTGCGCCGTTCGCTCGAACCAGAAGCTCGAGAGCTGGGTCAGGACCCGGCCCTTGTCCGGGATCGGGGTCGGCAGCACGACGTCGAACGCCGACAGCCGGTCGGAGGCGACGAGGACCAGCGCATCCTCGCCCGCCGAATACACCTCGCGGACCTTCCCGTGGCGGAAGAGCGCCGCCCCGGCGATGTCGCTCCTGGTCATCGTGCTCATCGAAGGGCTCCTCCTGCGTTCATTCGGGCAGCAGCTCCGCAAGCTTCATCCGCCAGCCCGCGGCGACCTCGCGCGCGACCTCGGCCGCCAGGCCGCGGTACTCCTCGGGCCGCTCGAGCACGCGGCGCTCCTCGGGCGACAGCGTCGCGATGAGCGGCTTCAGGTCGTCGTCCATGGCCGCGAGCTCGAGCGGCGAGCGGCCGCTCCGTTCGGCCTCGAAGGTGAGCCGGCGGACCGCCTCGTGCGCCTCGCCGTGGCCGTGCTTCGCGAGGAGCACGTAGAGCGCCTCGGCCACGATGTTGCCCCGCGACATCCCGAGGTTCGCGCGCATGCGCTCGCGATCGACCCGCATCCCGTCGAGCGAGCCGGCGAGGCGCGTCGCGGCGTACGCGGTCGCGGCGAGGAGCTCACCGCTGAAGCGCTGCGACGCCGAGTTCGTGAGGTCGCGCTGGTGCTCGCTGATCTGGTCGAGGTACGACGTCACGATCCGCGGCACGAAGGCCTTCCAGATGCTCTTCACGTTCTCGAACGACACCGGGTTGCGCTTCTGCGGCATCGTCGAGCTTCCGACCTGTTGCGTCACGAAGCCCTCGGCGATCTCGGCGATCTCCGTCCGCTGCAGGTGCCGCATGTCGTCGGCCAGGTTCGCCATGACCCCGAGCGCCGTCGTGCAGGCGTGCGCGAGGTCGGCCCAGCCCTCGGGTTCGACGATCTGCGTCGCGTGGCTCGCCGGCCGTAGGCCGAGGAGACCGAGGTAGCGCCGCTCGAGGGCGCGCGGATCCGCGGCGAGCAGCGCCGACGCGTTGTAGGCGCCGACCGCGCCACTGAGCTTGCCCGGCAGGGCGTGCGCGGCAGCGCGGATGAGCAGCATCCGTCCGCCGAGCCGACTGACGTACTCCGCGACCGCGAAGCCGAAGGTGATCGGCACCGCGTGTTGGCCGTGGGTGCGGCCGGCCTGCACGGTCTCGGCCTCGCCCTCGGCGAGCGCGATCAGCCTCGCGACGAGCGTCCCGAGCCGCGGCAGGACGACGCGCTCGACGCACTCGCGGTAGCGCCAGGCATTCGCGGTATCGACGATGTCCATCGACGTCGCACCGAGATGGACGAAGCGCGCATGGTCGGGCTCGAGCTGCGCGGCGATGCGGTTCACGAGCGCTCGGATGTCGTGCCCGATGCGCGCCTCCTCGGCGTACACCTCGGCCACGCCCACCCGGTCGGCGGCCCGCGCGATCGCGTCGGCGGCCGCCCGCGGCGCGATGCCCTCTTCGGCCAGGGCGCGCGCGAGCGCGGCCTCGGCCTTGGCCTGCGCGCGGACGCGGCCCTCCTCGGAGAGGTACGGATGGAGCGCGGCGTAGAGCCCCGGATCGCCACCGTAGAAGCGAGAGTCGAGGGGCGAGATCGTGTCGAAGCGCGACGAGATGGTCATCGCGCGAGCACCCGCGCGGCCATCGACTGCCGCATCGCGCGGAGCCGGGCCGCGAGGGCCTCGTCGCCGAGCGCGAGGATCTCGGCCGCGAGGATGGCGGCGTTCGCCGCGCCGGGCTCGCCGACCGCGACCGCCGCGACGGGCACGCCGCGCGGCATCTGCACGGTCGAGAGGAGCGCATCGAGGCCGCCGGCGATCGCGTTGGGCGCCGCGAGCGGCACGCCGATCACCGGGAGGGTGCCCTCGGCCGCGACCGCCCCGGCGAGGTGGGCCGCGCCGCCGGCCGCGGCGATGACCACGCGCACGCCGCGATCGGCGAGACCGCGCGCCCATTCGCGTAGCTCGTCCGGAGTCCGATGCGCGGACAGGACGCGGGTCTCGTACGCGACGTCGAGCTCGTCGAGGGTGGTCTCGGCGGCGCGCATCACCTCGCGGTCGCTCGCGGAGCCCATCACGATCGCGACGAGCGCGCTCATGGCCGCTCGATCTCCGGCTGCGCCGGGAGACGCGCCCCGGCGGACGGGGCTCGCTCCGCCCGGCGGAGCCGGGCCTCACTCGCGCTCATCCCACCCTCACCCGCTCGGAAGCGATGTCCGAACGATAGTGCTTGCCCTGGAAGGTCACGCGCGCCACGCCCTCGTAGGCGCGAGCCCGCGCGTCCGCGACCGTCTCCCCCTGCGCGACGATGTGGAGCACACGCCCGCCCGCCGTCACGAAGCGGCCTTCGGGCGTGCGGCGGGTCGCGGCGTGGAAGGTCCATACGTCGTCGGGCAGGTCGCCCACGCTGATCGGATCGCCGGTCCGTGGTGCCGCGGGATAGCCCTGCGCGCAGAGCGCGACGTCGACGTACGCGCGCGCCCCGAAGCGCACGGGATGCTCGGCGACGTACGCCGCGAGCCGCCCTTCGCCCAGCGCGACGAGCAGGCCGGCCACGTCCCCCTCGATGCGCGGCAGGATCACCTGCGCCTCCGGATCGCCGAACCGGGCGTTGTACTCGAGCACCCGCCAGCCGTCCCCGGTCCTCATCAGGCCCGCGTACAGCACGCCGCGGTACGGGGTGCCCTGCCGAACGAGCAGACGCGCGACCGGCGCGATGAGCGCATCCGCGAGGGATCGCGCCTCCTCGTCGGGTAGGACGCTCGTGGGGGAGCACGCCCCCATGCCGCCGGTGTTCGGACCGGTGTCGTCGTCGCCGACCCGTTTGTGGTCACGCGCCGGTGGCAGCGGGACGACGGTCTCGCCGTCGACGAGCGCGAGGAGCGACGCCTCGTCGCCCGCGAGGACCTCTTCGAGCACGACGGGACCGGACGCGAAGGCACTGCTCCGCAGCGCCGCCTCCGCCGCGCCGCGATCCGCCGCGACCACCACGCCCTTCCCGGCCGCGAGGCCATCGGCCTTCACGACGATCGGCCCATCGCTGAGGGCCGCGCTCGCGCTCGCCGCGTCGGGGAAGGCGCGGTACTCGGCGGTGGGCACCCCCGCCTCCGCCATCGCCTCCTTCGCGAAGGTCTTGCTCCACTCGAGCCGGGCCGCCGCGCGGGTCGGGCACACGACGCTCGCTCCGGTCCGGTGCAGCGCGTCGCCGAGCCCCGCCGCGACGAGGTCGTCCGGCCCCACGACGACGAGATCGACCTCGGCCGCCGCGATGTGCTGCTCGAGCCG
>DASWCU010000081.1:0-12390 GCA_036389935.1 Candidatus Limnocylindria bacterium | reverse complement strand
CGAAATAGGTGCCACGGGTGGACTTCAGGCCCGGGGCAGGACTCGGTACTTGAGGTGCGTGACCTCGGGCGCGTCGATCACCTCGATCCGTTCGAGCTTGATCGGATCGTTCCCCAAGTGCTCAATCAGTCGGACGCCCGCTCCGAGCACCATCGGCGCGAGGTGGATGAAGAGCTCGTCGACGAGACCGGCCGCGAGGGCCTGCTGCGCGCAACTTGCGCCACCGATGCCGACGTTCTTCTCACCGGCCGCGGTCTTGGCTTTGGCGACCGCGCTCTCGATGCCATCGGTGACGAAGGTGAACTTGGACTTGCCCTCGGGAACGCTCTTCGGAGGGTGATGCGTGAGGATCACGACAGGCAGACCGGGGATCGGGTGGCTTCCGTTTCACGCACCTGCGATCTCGTACGTGCGCCGACCGGTGAGCATCGCCCCGGTGGTCGCGAACAGCTGATCGACGACTCGGATGTTGTTGCCCATCGGCGTGAGGTCGATCACCACCTTTGCCATTTCCGCATCTCCGATCCTTGTCCGATCTGGCGCTGCCACGCGCGCCGTTGCCGGCCGCGGACACATCGCGATCTCGCGTCCCGAGTGACGGCGACGAGGCGATCCGTGGTCTTCACCTGAAGCGCACCCTGCCCTCCCGGGCGGACGGCCACTCCGCATCGCCGTCGTCCGCGAGGAACACGAACGTACCGTGCCAGTGCGGCGCCGGATAGACGCCGTCATTCCGCTCCACGTTGCGGAATGAGCCGTCCGGCATCCGGATGACGCCCTGGTACGGGTAGCCGAGCCACCACTCGTCGGAGTACCACTCGTCGAGGCCGAGCAGTCGCCCCGTTTGGAATTCGGCGGAGCGCGGCTTGTCCGGGCGGCGGCTCTGGGTCGCCCGCTGCAGATCGCCACGCTGCGGATCCTCGACGACGACCCCGGTGATCCGGTTGACGGGATCCCCGTAGTGCGTCCCGAAGCTGCCCGCGTAGCCGACGAGCACGGGGGCGTGCTGGCCGGCGAGCGAGATGACGATGACCGGCTTCGCGCTGCGCACGAGCCAGTACACGGCGGAGCGGGTCGCGTCCTCGCGCGAGGTCGAGCGGTAGTAGTGGTAGTGGTTCGCCGGCTCGAGCATCGCGATGATCCCCGCGATCGCGGCCGGGTCGAGGCCCGGGTCGGCGCTCCGGTTCAGCCGCTGCCCGAGCGCGAGGATGCGCTCCGCCGTGGCCACGTCGCGGCCCGTGGTGAATGACTGCACGATCCGCACGCTCGCCGCGGCGCAGGCGAGCGGCTCGCCGGCCGGATCCTCGAACTCCGTGTACCAGGGCACGCCGGCGAGGCGCTCCCCCATCGTGTGGATGGCCAGGGTCGCGTGTCCGGTCGCGCCGGCCGCCGAGGTCACCTGCACCTCGAGCCGCGCGTCCAGCCCGGCCGGCAGCAGCCCGCGGCAGCCATACGTACCGCCCTTGGCGGTCTGATCGACCGTCGCGTCGCATTCGAACGGCTGCGCCGGCGAGATCCAGGCTCGCGCAGCCGTGACCGGCTGCGTCGCCGTCCATCGACCGGCGACGTACCGCGGCGCCTGGCGGGCATCGCGGGGCGCGTCGAGCGTGACCTCCGGCGCGGGTGGGGTCGGGGTCGCGGGCGCGCGGCTCGCGAGCGGGCTCGCGGTCGGACTCGCGGATGCGCGTGCGATCGGATCCGCCGTCGATGGCGCGCAGCTGGTCACGATGAGCGACAGGCACATCCACGCGATGACGCCACACGTCCTCATGCGATCCATGCCCATAATCCCTCGTCCCATGACGCCACGTCCGATCGTGCCGGTCCGCCATCCCCTCGCGGATCCGCACGTGCGCGTACCGGCGTCGAAGAGCGTCGCGAACCGCGAGCTCGTGCTGTCCGCGATCGCCGATGGCCGCTCACGCCTGGACCTCGGCCCGCTCGATCCGGGTGACGACGTGCGCGCCATGCGACAGGCGCTCGAGTCCCTTGGCTACGTCGTCGAGTGGGACCAGACCTTCCAGGTGACGGTGCATGGCGTCCCTGGGCGGCTGCCGACGCCCGCGGGGCCGGTCCACGCCGCCGAAGCGGGGACGGTCGGGCGTTTTGCCCTCGCGCTCGCGGCGCTCGCCGATACGAACACGACCTTCGACGCCTCCGAACGGATGCGCGAGCGGCCCCTCGCGCAGCTCGTGCAGGCGCTGCGCGAGGCGGGCGCGACCATCGACCGCGAGGCGTTCCCACTCACGGTCCGCGGCCCGCTGCGCGGCGGAGCGGTGCGCGTACCGGGCAATCAGTCCAGTCAGTTCGCCTCCGCGCTTCTGCTCGTCGCGCCCCGAACGGAGCTCGGCCTCGACCTCCAGATCCTCGGCACGGTGGTGTCCTCGCCGTTCATCGAGCTCACGCTCTCGACGCTGCGCCGGCGCGGGGTCCGTGTCGAAGAGCCCGCGCCGGGTCGGATCCGGATCGCGCCGCAACGGGTGAAGGCGCGCTCGTTCGCCATCCCGGGCGACGCGACGGCCGCGAGCTACCCGGCCGCGGCGGCGGCGATCATGGGCGGAAGCGTCACGATCGACAACGTCGACGCGCACGCGAAGGAAGGCGCGCAGGGCGACGTCCGCTTCTTCACGCTCATCGAAGAGATGGGCTGCGCCGTGTCGCGCGGCCGGGGCAGCGTGACGGTGCGGCGGGTCGGCGACCTGCAGGGCATCGTCGCGAACGTCCGCGACTGCTCCGACGTCTTCCCCACCCTTGCGGTGGTCGCGACCCAGGCGGCGAGCCCGACCGAGCTGGGCGGGATCGCGCACACGCGGCGCCAGGAGAGCGACCGCATCGCCGCCGTCGCCGCGGGGATCAACGCGCTCGGCGGCCGCGCGACGCCGTACGCAGACTCGATCCGCATCGAGCCCGCGCCGCTGCGCTCGGGGACGGTCGACGCGGCGGGCGATCATCGCATCGCCATGGCGTTCTCGATCCTCGGCTTGCAGGTCCCAGGGGTGGCGATCGAAGGGTCGGACGCGGTCTCGAAGACCTTCCCCGACTTCTACGAGGTGCTGGGCAGGCTCGCGCGCTAATCGAGCCCGCGCTCGACGTCATCGAGCGCGTCGCGGAAGCGCCGCAGCGCCGCGCGCACCTCATCCGCGTTCCCGCGGAGGATCGCATCGGCCAGGTCCGACGGGGTCCGCGCGAGCCGGGTCGCGTCGCGGAAGCCCGGACCGGCGAGGTCGGCGACATCGGCGCCCGCTCTCGCGAGCGCGAGCGCGACGGCGAGCGGGACCCCCGACAGCATGGCGACGATCCGGTCGTGCACCTCCGCCGACACGACGGTCGGCACCGCGCCGGCGGCGCGCGCGAGCTCACCGGCGACGCCCATCGCGGCCTCGTCGGAGCGCGCCGTGGGGACGAGGAAGAACGGCTGGCCGCCAAAGAGATCGGCTCGCGCCGCACCGAGCCCCACGTGGGTCGAGCCGGCCATCGGGTGCCCGCCGACGATGCGCGAATCCGCGGGCGCGTCGGACGCGTACGCGACGATGGCGCGCTTCAGGCTCGCGACGTCCATCAGCACCGCCCCGTCGGCGCGGCCGGCGAGCGCGCGCAGCGTGGGCACGACCTCCGCGAGCGGAGTGGCCACGACGACGATGTCGGCCGGCAGGAGGTCTTCGAGCCGCTCCGCGCGGTCCACGTCGCCGGTGCCCGCCGGGTCGAACGCTCGTACGTCGTGCGTGCCGCGCAGCGCGAGCGCGAGCGACCCACCGATGAGCCCACAGCCCGCGATGCCGACGCGCATCACACCACCGCGACGACGTGCCGTCCGACGGCGCCCGCGAGGGCGGGCAGGGTACGCATCAGGGCCGCGAAGTTCTCGAAGGTGAGCGACTGGAAGCCGTCCTTCAGGGCGTGGTCGGGCGAGGGATGGACCTCGATGAGCAGACCATCGGCACCGGCGGCGACCGCGGCGAGGGCGACCGGAGAGACGAGATACCACTTCCCGGTCCCGTGCGACGGATCGGCGATGACCGGCAGGTGCGAGAGCCGTTTGAGCAGCGGGATCGCGCTCACGTCGAACGTGTTCCGCGTGTACCGCTCGAACGTGCGGATCCCACGCTCGCAGAGGATCACGTTCGGGTTGCCCTTCGCGAGGATGTACTCGGCCGAGAGCAGCAGCTCCTCCAGCGTCGCCGACATCCCGCGCTTGAGGAGGACGGGCTTGGGCTGCTCGCCGACCGCATCGAGCAGCGAGTAGTTCTGCATGTTGCGCGTGCCGATCTGCAGGCAGTCGGCCCGGCTCGCGACGAGCTCGACGTCGCCTGGGGTCAAGACCTCGGTCACGAGCGGCAGGCCGGTCGCGGCGCGCGCCTCCACGAGGAGCTCGAGGCCCGACGGCCCCAGGCCGCGGAAGTGGTATGGCGAGGTGCTCGGCTTGTACGCGCCGCCACGGAGGATCGCGGCGCCCGCGTCGCGCACCGCGCGCGCGGTCGCGATCGTCTGTTCGCGCGTCTCCACCGAACAGGGGCCCGCCATGACCGCGAGCGGCTGGCCCGCACCGATCGGCACGTCCCCGATGCGGATCACGGAGTCGGCGGGGTGCACTTCACGTGAGCTCAGCTTGAACGGACGGCTCACGAGGACGATCTCCGCGACGCCCGGCAGCGACTCAAGCTGATCCGCGTACTCGCGCGCGGCCACGCCGAACGTGCCGATCGCCGTCCGCTCGGCGCCGGGAAGTGGGATCGCGGTCAGCCCGAGCTCACCGATCCGCTCGACGACCGCATCGATCTCGGCGCGGGTTGCGTCGCTCTTCATCACGACGAGCACGTCAGACCTCGACCGCCCAGGCCGGCCGCAGCTCGCGCGCGCCGCGCAGGAACGCGTGTCGCACCTCGCGCTGCGACTTCGCGGTGTTCCAGGTGATGAGCACGCGGATGCACCTGGCGAGCGCGCCCGGGACGGGGATCTCGCGGCCGCAGAGGAGCGGCACCTCCGACCAGCCGAGGTCGCGGGCCGCGAACGCCGGGAACTCGGCGTCGAGATCGTCGGTCACGGTGAACCAGACATGGGCGATCTCCTCCGCGCGGATGCCGTTCAGCCGCACGATCACCTCGAGCAGCTCGCGTGTCCGCGCGAGGATCTCGTCGCGATCGTTCCGCTCGACCGTCGTCGCGCCGCGGATCCCGCGTGCGGCCATCACGACCTCCCGGCTTCGCGCAGCGCGCTCACGAAGGACCGGAGGGCGTCGGGGGCGTCCGCCCCCGCGGCCGCCACCGTGTCGATCGCCGCGCTGCCGATGACCACGCCGTCAACGATGGCGCGTAGGGCGGAGACGTGCTCGGGGCGGCTGATCCCGAAGCCGAGCGCGATCGGCAGCTCGGTGTGCGCGCGGACCCGTCGCACGAAGGCCTCGACGTCGTCGGAGAGCGCGCGTCTGGCGCCGGTGACCCCGGTCAGCGACACGCAGTACGCGAAGCCGCGCGACCGCGGGACCAGCCGAGCGAGGCGCTCGTCGGGCGTGGTCGGCGCGTAGAGGTCGATCCGCGCGAGCCCCGGGCCGGCGAGCGCGGCGTCGAACGGCGCGCTCTCCTCGGCCGGCAGATCGGGGACGATGATCCCGGCGACCCCGGCGTCACGCGCGTCCGCCGCGAACCGGTCGAGCCCGTAATGCAGGAAGGGGTTCGCGTAGCCCATGAGGATCGTGACCGCCTCCCGCTCGGCCCAGAGCATGCGTGCCTGGGCGATGCACTCGGTGAGCGTCACGCCATGGCCGAGGGCGACCTCGCTCGCGCGCTGCACCGTCGCCCCGTCGGCCAGCGGGTCGCTGAACGGCACGCCGAGCTCGACGATGTCCGCGCCGCCGTCGAGCGCCGCGCGGAGCAACGATGCGGTCCGGTCCGGCGCGGGAAACCCGACGGTGAGGTAGATGACCATCGCGAGACGGCGTTCGGCCTTCGCGCGCGCGAACACGCGCTCGATGCGCTCGACGCCCGTGAGCGCGAGCGTCGTCACGCGGACGCGCCCATCACGGTCTCGAGGTCCTTGTCCCCCCGGCCCGACAGGCAGAGCAGGACCTCGAGCTCGCGACCGAAGGCCGCGGCGACGTCGCGGAGATCGGCGATCGCGTGCGCCGGCTCGAGCGCCGGGATGATGCCCTCGGTCCGCGACAGGAGCGCGAAGCCCTCGAGCGCTTCGTCGTCCGTGCGAGCGACGTATTCGGCCCGGCCGCTCCGCGCGAGCGCGGCGTGCTCCGGCCCGACGCCCGGGTAGTCGAGGCCCGCCGAGACCGAGTGCGTCGAGCGGATCTGCCCGTCCGCGTCCTGGAGGACGAGCGATCGCGCGCCGTGGAGGACGCCGACCGAACCGCCGACGATCGAGGCGGCATGCTCGCCCGAGGCGATGCCGTGGCCTCCCGCTTCGACGCCGCGGAGCCGCACCGTCGAGTCGGCGATGAACGCCGAGAAGATGCCGATCGCGTTGGAGCCGCCACCGACGCAGGCGCTCACGAGATCGGGCAGCCGTCCGGTGCGCTCGAGGCACTGCGCGCGTGCTTCGCGGCCGATGACCGACTGAAAGTCGCGGACCATGGTCGGATACGGGTGCGGTCCGATCGCCGAGCCGAGGAGGTAGTACGTGTTGCGCACGTTCGTCACCCAATCGCGGATCGCCTCGTTCACCGCGTCCTTGAGCGTCCGCGAGCCGGCCTCCACGCCACGCACCTCAGCGCCGAGGAGCTTCATGCGGAAGACGTTCGGCGCCTGGCGGCGCATGTCCTCGGTCCCCATGTAGACGACGCACTCGAGACCGAAGAGCGCGCACGCGGCCGCGGTCGCGACGCCGTGTTGGCCGGCGCCCGTCTCGGCGACGATGCGGTGCTTGCCCATCCGCTTGGCGAGGAGCGCCTGACCGACCGCGCTGTTGATCTTGTGCGCGCCGGTGTGGGCGAGATCCTCCCGCTTCAGCAGGACCCGCCTCAGGCCGACGGCCTCCGCGAGGCGGCGCGCGTCCGTGAGCGGCGTCGGCCGGCCGACGAAGTCGCGCAGGAGGATCGCGAGCTCCGCCTGGAACGCGGGATCCTCACGCGCCTCGAGATACGCGCGCTCGAGCTCCGCCACCGCCGGCATCAGCGTCTCCGGGAGGAATTGCCCGCCGAACTCACCGAAGCGCCCGGCGGTCATGCCGTCACCGGTCGCGGCACCGCTGCCAGGGCGCGCACCAGCGCGCCCGGATCGTCCGCGCGCATCAACGCGGTCCCCACGAGGATCGCATCGACGCGTACCGGCAGGGCCGCGGCGTCTTCGATCGACCTGATGCCCGACTCAGCGACGAGGAGCTGCTCCGGGCGGGCGAGGGCGTGCAGGGCGCGGACGCGGGTCGGGTCCAGAACGCTCGGCGCACGAAGATCCCTGGCGTTCACGCCGACGACCGGCGCACCCGACGAGACGGCGCGGCGGAACGCCGCCGGCTCGTGGGCCTCGACGAAGGCGGTCATCCCAAGACTCTCGGCCCGATCGACCAGACCGCGAAGCGTCTCGTCGTCGAGCGCTTCGGCGATGAGGAGCACGGCCGACGCGCCGGCGGCCCGCGCCTCGCCCAGTTGGTACTCGTCGACGATGACGTCCTTGCGGAGCACCGGGACGTCGACCGCCGCGGCGACCGCGGCGAGATCGTCCAAGGATCCGCCCCAGTGTCGCGGCTCGGTGAGCACGCTGATCGCGGCCGCCCCCGCGGCGACGTACGCGCGCGCGAGCGCGACGGGGTCGGCCTCCATTCGGAGCGGCCCGAGGGCGGGCGAAACGCGCTTCACCTCCGCGATGACCGCGAGCCGGCCGTTCCTGCGGATCGCGTCGAGCGCGCCCGCGAACGACGGGACCGCGCCGGGTGGCACGCGTGGTTCCCCTCCCGCGGCCCGCGCCGCGGCGACGTCGGCGCGCCGCTCGGCGACAACGGTCTCCAGGAAGTCAGGCATCAGACCGCTGCGCTCCGGGTGACCCACGCGTCGAGCTTGGCCGTGGCCGCGCCGCTCTCGATCGCGCTCGCGGCGAGCGCGACGCCCTCGGCGACGCTTCCGGCCAGCCCGGCGACGTAGCAGGCGGCGCCCGCGTTGAGCAGCACCGCCGTCCGCGCGCCGTCGCGCTCGGCGCCGGACAGGACGCGGCGCGCGATCCCGGCGTTCGTCGCGGGGTCGCCGCCGGCCACGGCGCCGGCCCGCGCGGCGGGGAGGCCGGCGTCCTCGGGGGTCAGCTCACCCACCCGCACCGTCCCCGCACGCAGCTCCCATGTCCGCGTCGGACCGCTCGGGCTGATCTCATCGAGGCCGTCGGCGCCGTGGACGACGAGGGCGCACTCCGCGCCGAGCTCGCGCAGGACGTGGACCATCCGCTCGCCGAGCGCCGGCGATGGCACGCCGAGCAGCTGCCTCCGTACCCCGGCCGGATTCGCGAGCGGACCGAGCACGTTGAAGATGGTGCGGATGCCGATCTCTCGGCGCACCGGCCCGGCATGTCGCATCGCGGGGTGGTAGCGCGGAGCGAACATGAAGCCGAGACCGACGTCGTCGACGCACGCGGCGACCTGTTCGGGGCCGAGGTCGATCTTCACGCCGAGGGCCTCGAGCACGTCGGCGCTGCCGCATGCGCTCGAGGCCGCCCGGTTGCCGTGCTTGGCGACGCGCGCGCCGGCGGCCGCGGCGGCGATGGCGGACACGGTCGAGATGTTGAAGCTGTTCGATCGATCGCCGCCGGTGCCGCACGTGTCGATCGCCCCGTCCGTGACGCGCACGTGGACCGCGGCCGCCCGAAGGCCCGCGGCGAAGCCCGCGATCTCGTCCACGGTCTCACCGCGCACCGCGAGGGCCGCCAGGAGCGCACCGAGCTGGGCCGCCGTCGCCTCGCCGGCCATCACCGAGGCCATGGCGCTCTCCGCCTCGTCACGGCTCAGCGTGCGCCCCGCCGCGACGGCACCGAGCGCCTCACGCACGTCCATCCTCAATCTCTGCTCAATCTCTCGCCTGCGGCGAGGAGAGGCGCTCAGGGCTGGTGGGGTTCGCTCCTCGCGGCGAAGCCGCTCGTCGCTCACGCGTGTCCATGCATGTCTCCCAGGAAGTTGCGGAGGATCGCGATGCCGTCGGCGGAGAGCACCGATTCCGGGTGGAACTGCACCGCATCGAGCGGCAGGCTCCGATGGCGCAGGCCCATGACGACGCCGTCATCGCTCCGCGCGCTGATCTCGATCGCTTCGGGAAGCGTCGCCGCGTCGACCATCAACGAGTGGTACCGGGTCGCGACGGTCGGATCCGGTACGCCGGCGAAGATCCCTCGCCCGTCGTGTCGGATCGCCGACGTCTTCCCGTGCCGCGGCTCGGGAGCGCGCACGACGCTGGCGCCGAACGCCACGGCCATGCACTGGAGGCCGAGGCAGACGCCCAGGGTCCTGATCCCCCGCTCCGGCGCGCGGCGTACGACCTCCGGCGATCGGCCGGCGACCTCGGGCCGGCCCGGTCCGGGCGAGATGACCACCCGGTCGGGCTGGCCGGCCAGGACGGGCTCCAGCGCCGGATCGTCCGCACGCACCACCTCCACGTCGGCGCCAAGCGATCCGAGCGCCTGGGCCAGGTTGAAGGTGAAGGAGTCGTAGTTGTCGACGAGGAGCACCCGGGTCATCGGAGCACCGCCGAGCCGTCGACCAGCTCGATCGCCCGTAGCAGCGCGCGCGCCTTCGCCCGGCACTCGGCCTCCTCCGACGCGGGATCGGAGTCCGCCACGATGCCCGCCCCGGCCTGGATGCGGCAGACGCCGTCCGCGAGGAGGGCGGTCCGGATCGCGATGCAGGTGTCCAGCGAACCGTCGAAGCCCAGGTAGCCGACGGCGCCCGCGTACGCGCCGCGCCGATCCGACTCGAGCTCCGCGATCCGCTCCATTGCCCGGATCTTGGGCGCTCCGGAAACGGTTCCCGCCGGGAAGCAGGCCCGGAAGGCGTCGAGCGCGTCGACATCCTCGCGGAGCGCGCCCTCGACCACGGTCGTGAGATGCATGACGTGCGAGAAGCGATCGACCCGCATGAGCTCCGGCACGCGCACCGCGCCAGGACGGGACACGCGGCCGATATCGTTGCGCGCGAGGTCGACGAGCATGACGTGCTCGGCGCGCTCCTTCTCCGAGGAGCGCAGCTCGGCCTCGTTGGCGCGGTCGCGCGCGGCATCCGGATCGCGCGGACGGGTCCCCGCGATGGGATGCATCACCACGCGTCCACCCTCGACGCGGACGAACGGCTCGGGTGATGCGCCCACGAGCGTCGCGCCGGGCGTCTCGAGCAGGAACATGTAGGGCGACGGGTTGACGTGCCGCAGGGCCCGATAGAGCGCGAGCGGCTCCGGCGCCGGCGTGATGTCGAGGCGCTCGGAGAGCACGATCTGGATGCAGTCACCCTCGAGGATGAGCTCGCGCGCGCGACGCACGAGGGCCTGATACGCGTCGGGCGTCATGTTCGTGCGAAGGTCGCGCGCCTCGCGCGCCGCCGCCGGCAGCGAGAGCGGTGCGTCGAGCGCGGCGGTGATCTCGGCGATCCGGCGATCGGCCGCTCCCCGATCGCCATCGGCGGCGTGCGCGATCACGAGGAGCGTGTGGCGCAGGTGGTCGAAGGCGATGACCGTGTCGTAGATGCCGAACACCCCGTCCGGGAGGCCGATCGGGTCGCGCGCGGCGAGCGGCAATCGCTCGAAGTGCCGCGCGGCCTCGTAGGCGACGTATCCGACGGCGCCGCCCGAGAACCGGGGCAGCCCGTCCGTGCTGGCTCGCTCGTACCGCCCCATCGCCGCACGCAGCAGCGCCACCGGATCGGCCTCGCGACACACGATCACCTCGCGCGGCGCGACCCCGATGAACGAGTAACGGCCCATGTGCTCGCCGCCCTCGGCGCTCTCGAGCAGGAACGCGCCACCGAGGTGGCGCAGCTTCGCGAAGGCCGACACCGGCGTCTCGAGGTCGGCCAGGCGCTCGTGGACGATCGGCTCCAGCCGGATCGGCGCCGCCACCGTGCTCGCCACGCGTCTCTCCTCCCCGGGGGAGAACGAACGACCCCCGTCCCGTATCGGGACGAGGGTCCGTGGTGCCACCCGACTTCGGCTTCCCGTTCGACGAGAAGCCCTCTGCCTCCGCGGTCCGTGGACGGACGACGGAGCGCCCGGCGATAACGGCGGGCCACCGGCCGCGGCTACTGCGGGCGGTCGGCCCGGGTTCGCCGCGGCGTCTTGCGGGAGCCATTCCCCGGCGTCCGCGCGTCCCGGCTCACACCGCTCCCGGTTCGCTCCACGGCTCGCACCGGCTACTCGTTCCCGCTCGAACGACGTTGCCGCCATCGTAGGGCAGGTCTGGACGTACAGGCAAGCCAGCGCCGGCTTTGCTACTGGAAATGGGTGCGGGGGCGGGTCCGTACGATTGATGTGTGGCTGTCAGGAGCATCAGGGAAGCGCCAGGTCGTCCGCTCGGTCGGATGGCGGTCCGCTCGACGCTGGTATCGCATCCGGCCTGGAAGATCCGCGAGGTGCTCCGCGGGCTGCCGACCGCCACGGGATACACCGTCACCGTGAAGCCCCTGCGATACCGGACGCGACCCCATCTGGTCGCGTTCACCTTCTGGGACCACGCCGAGATGCTCATCCAGGTGCCCGAGCCGTTCCGGCCGTTCGGCGAGCTCGTGGACCTCGGCTCGCGCGGGTCGCCGATCGTCCGGTTCCGCACGCGCCGGGAGGTCATCCGGTTCCTGTACCTCCACGAGTACTGCCATTGGTGGCTGTACCTCACGCACGGGTGGGGCACCTCGGCCGAGGTGCTGTGTGACCGCTACGCGTATGCGAACTTCCGCCGCCGCGGCCCGGTCGCCCGACCGGTCTGGCTGCGGCCGTGGGAGCGGGCCGCCTAGTCACGCTCCGTTCCTACGAAGAACGGCGGGGACCTGTCGCGGACTCGCCGGGCCCGCGGACGCCGGACCGCTCCTTGTGAGCGGTCCGGCGTCCAGCGTACTGGCCGCTCGTGCGGCCACGGTCCTACGGGACGAAGGGCTCGTAGTGGCTGTTCTGGCTGTGGCCGACGGGCCACAGGTCCCAGGGATCGTTCGTCTGGTAGTCGGGGTCGTCGTAGAAGTCGAGGAACCCGCCGCCCAGGTCCCACCAGTCGATGTTGAACGAGCCCAGCAGGTCGGTGGTGATGTCCGTGTTCGGCAGGACGCCGCCGATCGGACACACGCCCACCAGGCAGACCTCGATCTGGGCCGAGGCGGCGAAGTGGCTGAAGTCGTCGACGATGACCGAGATACGCGGCACGAACTCGTTCGACCCGTGAGCGCACGCGGGCGTGCACGAAGGATCAAGGTCGGCGAGCCCGCCGATCCGATCGTACGAGGTGA
>DASWCU010000080.1:0-2235 GCA_036389935.1 Candidatus Limnocylindria bacterium | reverse complement strand
GTCCGCGACGCCCTTGATCTGGCCGACCAGGCCCCACCACTCCTGCACGACGATCACCCCGGGACCCTTTCCGGCCTCGGGCGTCGCGAGGTACCCGCCCGTCGTTCCCCCGTTGCTCGCGAAGCTCACGTTCTCGCCCATCGTTCGCTCCCCCTTTCGACGCGGTTGCGTAGCACACCGATCCGTTCGATCTCCATCTCCATCACGTCCCCGGGGACCAGCCACTCCGGCGGCGTCCGACCCATCCCGACGCCGGCGGGCGTGCCGGTCATGATGATGTCGCCCGCCTGAAGCGCCATCCCGGCCGAGAGCTCGCTGATGATCCGCCGGATCGTGAACACCATGTGGGTCGTGTTCGAATCCTGTTTGGTGACGCCGTTCACCCGCGAGGTGATGCGCAGCGCCTGGGGATCGGGGATCTCGTCCGCGGTGACGATCCACGGGCCGAGCGGGAGATGTCCATCGAAGTTCTTGCCCTTGAACCACTGACCACCATGCCATTGGCGCTGGACGTCCCGCACGCTCACGTCGTTGCCGATCGTGTAGCCGAAAACGAAGCCCATCGCGTCGGCCTCCGCGATGTCGCGACCCGCACGACCAATGACGACCGCGAGCTCGACCTCCCAGTCGAGCTGCTCGGAGTAGGGGGCCGGATGCGCCACGGGCTGGTCGTGACCGATCACGGTCGCCGGATTCTTCGTGAACAGCGCGGGATGGTCGGGGATCCGCTCGAGCGCGTCCGCGCCGCGCGTGGCCCGCCCCTCTTCGAAATGCTCGCTGTAGTTCCACCCGACGCACATCACGTTGCGCCGCGGCTGCGGGACCGGCGCGAGGAACACCGGAGCGGCGACCCCGCCGCGCGCGCCACTTGCCGCATCGGCCAGCCGAGACCAGAGCGGCGCACCGGCCTCGATGATCGACAGGACGTCGCCCGGCGCGTCCGCGACGAGGGCGTCGGCGTGCACGAAGGTTCCGTCGGCCACCGCGACGGCGGCCCGGGCTCCGCTCCCGTCGCTGATCGTCGCGAGCCGCATTACGTCGAGCTCGCCATCACCAGCGCCACGCGAGGCGCGGCTCGATCCACCGGCACGGCCCCCTATTCTGGCCGGAATGCGGCGACCGCACTACGCGTGGATGGTCGTCGGCGTCACGTTCACCGCGCTGCTCGTCGCGGCGAGCGTCCGCGCCGCGCCGGGTGTCCTCATCACGCCGCTCGAGTCGGAGTTCGGCTGGGACCGCGCGGCGATCTCCGCCGCGATCGCGATCAGCCTCCTGACCTTCGGCCTCGGCGGGCCGGTGTCCGGCACGCTCGTGGAGCGATTCGGCCCGCGCAAGGTGATCCTCGGCGGGGCGGTCTCCATCGCCGCGGGTCTCGCCGCGATGCTCGCGCTGCACGATCTCTGGCAGCTGTTCCTGTTCTGGGGCGTCGTCGTCGGCGTCGGCACCGGAGCGGTCGGGAACGTGGTCGGGGCGACGGTCGCCCACCGCTGGTTCCGCTCGCACCGCGGCCTCGTCATCGGGCTCTTCGGCGCGGCGACGTCGACCGGCCAGCTCATCTTCGTGCCGGCCATGGCGGCGCTCACGGTCGCGGTCGGCTGGCGCGGGGCGATCTGGCTCCTGGTCGCCGCATGCATCGCGGTGCTGTTACCGGTCGCGGTGTTCATGCGCGACCGACCCGAGGACGCCGGCGTCCGAGCGTTCGGCGAGCAGATCGTCGTCAGCGACGAGGAGCGTGCCGCGGATCGGCGGTCGACGCCGTTGCGCCAGGCGATGCGCACGACCGACTTCTGGCTCCTCGCGGGGAGCTTCTTCATCTGCGGCTACACGTCGAACGGGCTCGTCGGCACTCACCTCATCCCTCACGCCCTCGAGCACGGATTCACGGCGGTCACGGCCGCGAGCGCGGTCGGGGTCATGGGCGCGATGAACACCGTCGGCACGCTCGCCTCGGGATGGCTCTCGGACCGCTACGACAACCGCAGGCTCCTCGCCGTCTATTACGGCTTCCGGGCGATCTCGCTCTCGGTCCTGCCGCTCGTCTTCGAGGTCCGCGACCTCTACCTGTTCGCGATCCTCTACGGGCTCGACTGGATCGCGACGGTGCCCCCGACGGCGAACCTCGTGGCGCAGATCTTCGGGCGCGCGTCGCTCGGCACGATCTACGGCTGGGTCTTCTTCAGCCACATGGTCGGCGCGGCGCTCGCCGCGTACGCCGGCGGGTACTTCCACACCGTG
>DASWCU010000079.1:0-19132 GCA_036389935.1 Candidatus Limnocylindria bacterium | reverse complement strand
TTCGCCTTCTTCCGCGCCTCCTTGCTGCAGTCGGGGCCCTCGCGATTCGTCTCGAGCGCCTTGTCGACCTCGGGATTCGTGTAGAAGACGTTGTTGAACTGGCCCTTGCCGGTCTGGCTGGAGTGCCAGATCGAATACGGGTTCGGGTCCGCGCCGAGCGACCAGCCGAGGATGAAGCCCTCGTAGTCGGTCCCGGGGTCCGTCCGGTCGAGGAGCTGGTTGAACGACTCGAGCAGCGGATCGACCTGGATGCCGATCTCCTTGTACTGCTCCTGGGCGACCTGGAGGATCGTCTCCCGCCGGTTGTTCCCCTGGTTCGTCTCGATCCGCATCTTCATCGGCGACCCGTCGGTCCAGCGGTAGATCCCGTCGGAGCCCATCTTCGCCCCGGCCTTCTCGAGCAGCTGCTTCGCCTTCGCGACGTCGCGCTTGTAGTCGGTGAGCCCGCCCGGGTCGTACGCCCAGGAAACGGGCACGTTGTGGGCGAGCTGCTTCGAGCCGTAGCCGAAGAGCACCCGCTTGATGATCGAGTCGGAATCGATGCCATACCACAGCGCCTGCCGGACGTCCTTGCTCGTGAGCCACGGGGCCTTCGCCGCCTTCGCGTTCCAACCGATGTAGTCGTACGTGAGCGACTTGAAGCGGTAGCTCGTGAGCTGGTCGTTCTTCGTGAGCTCGTCGAAGTCCTTGGCCTCGACCCCTCCGTAGGTGACCTCGCCCGTCGCGAGCGCGTTCTTGACCGCGGTCGCGTCGGCGTAGATCTTGACGATGTACTCGTCGACGTTCGGCGCGCCGAGGAAGTATTTCTCGTTGCGGGTGAGCGTCGTCTGGACGCCGGGCTTGAGCTCTTTGAACGCGAACGGGCCCATCGACGCCGGCGGCGCCATGTTCAGTGGGTTGTCGTCGATGTTCTTCGAGACGTCGGTCGTCTTGTTGTCCCAGACGGTCTTGAACTTCGCGCTCGGCAGGATGCCGCCGGCGCCCGCGCCGCCGAGCGCCGCGATCGCCGGGCAGAACGTGCGATCGAGCTTGATGGTGATGGTCTTGCCGCTCACCTGGATCCCGCTGATGGAATCGGTCTTCCCGGCGCCGTAGTCCTTCGCCCCGGTGATGAGATCGACCTGGCTCTTGCGGACCGTCTTCGGGCTGCGCATGACGGCCTCGACCGTGTACTTGTAGTCGTCGCCGGTGAACGGGGTGCCGTCGCTCCAGACGAGCCCATCGCGCAGCGTGTAGGTGACGGTCTTGCCGTCGGCGCTGACGTCGTACTTCTCGGCGAGGAACGGCTCGGTCTCGCCACTCTCTCGGTTCGTCCGGGTCAGGCCGACGTAGATCTCGCCCCACACGCCGCTCGAGGCGGTGTCCGTCGAGATGACCGGCTGGAGCGTCTTCGGGTCCGACACCGCGCCGACGACGATCGAGCCGCCCCGGACGGGCGCTTCAGACGGGGCGGCGGATGTCCCTCCGCCGGACGTGCTGGGCGCGCAAGAGATCGCCACGAGGAAGGCCGCCCCGAGTAGCGCTATCGATCGCCGCATGCCACACAACCCCCATCGCCGACTCTGGATCGGCGATACCTCCAATACGGGTCAGCCGTGCCGCCCGTTCACTTCTTGAACCACCACTTCTCGACGTTCCACTCCCGGCTGAACGTGAACGGCTGGAAGTTGCGCAGCGCCTTGTTCGCGAAGAGGAGCGTGTCCTGCGAGTAGAGGAACGTGTACGGCGCGTCACGGTTCAGGGCGAGGTCGACCGTGTGGTTCGCCCGCTTCCGGGCGTCCTTGCCGCAATCGGGACCCTCACGGTTCGCCGTCAGGGCCCGGTCGACCTCGGGGTTCGAGTAGAAGACGTTGTTGAACTGGCCCTTGCCCGTCTGGCTGGAGTGCCAGATGTCGTAGAAGTCGGGGTCCGCCGAGAGCGCGTAGCCGAGGATGAAGCCCTCGTAGTCGGTGCCCGGGCTGATGCGGTCGACGAGCTGGTTGGGCGACTCGAGCTGCGGGTCGATCCCGATGCCGATCAGCTTGTACTGCTCCTGGGCCACCTGGAGGATCGTCTCGCGGGCGTTGTTGCCCTGATTCGTCTCGATGCGCATCTTCATCGGCGAGCCGTCGGTCCAGCGGTAGATCCCGTCCGGGCCCATCTTCGCACCCGCCTTCTCGATGAGCTGCTTCGCCTTCGCCATGTCGTACTTGTAGTCGGTGAGTCCGCTCGGGTCGTAGGCCCACGAGACGGGGACGTTGTGCGCGAGCTGCTTCGTCCCGTAGCCGAAGACGATCCGCTTGATGATCGTGTCCACGTCGAGGCCGTACCAGAGCGCCTGGCGCACGTCCACACTCGCGAGCCATGGCGCCTTCGCGGCGTGTGAGTTCCAGGCGATGAAGTTGTAGGAGAGCGACTTGAACCGGTACGGCGTCAGCTGGTCGTTCTTGGAGAGCTCGTCGAAGTCCTTCGCCTCGGCGGTGCCGTACGTGATCTCGCCGACCGTCAGCGCGTTCTTGATCGCCGTCGCATCGGCGTAGTTCTTGATGATGTACGAGTCGACGAAGGGAGCGCCGAGGAAGTACTTCTCGTTCCGGACGAGCGTGACCGATACCCCGGGGCTCAGCTCCTTGAACACGAACGGCCCCATCGAGGCCGGCGGGGCCATGTTCAGGGGGTTGTCGTCGATGTTCTTCGAGACGTCGGTCGTCTTGTTGTCCCAGACCGCCTTGAACTTGGCGCTCGGCAGGATCCCGCCAGCACCCGCGCCGCCGAGCGCCGCGATCGCCGGGCAGTAGGTCTTGGTGAGGGAGATCGCGATCGTCTTTCCGTCGATCTTGATCCCGCTGATCGAGTCGGTCTTGCCGTCGGCGTAGTCCTTCGCGCCGACGATGAGGTCGACCTGGCTCTTGCGCGCGGTCTTCTTCGACCGCATCACGGCCTCGACGGTGTACTTGTAGTCGTCGCCGGTGAACGGCGTGCCGTCGCTCCAGACGAGCCCGTCGCGCAGCGTGTACGTGATGGTCTTGCCGTCGGCGCCGACCTCGAACTTCTGCGCCAGGAACGGCTCGGTCTCCCCGGTCTCCCGGTTCGTGCGGGTCAGGCCGAGGTAAAGCTCCCCCCAGACCGAGCTGGACGCGGTGTCCGTGGAGAGGACGGGCTGGAGCGTCCGCGGTGAGGTCGTCGTCCCGATGACGATCGTGCCGCCCCGGACGGGCGTCTCCGATGGGGCGGCCGAGGATGCCCGGTCGCCGCCGGTGGTCGGCGTGCACGATCCGGCCAGGACCGCCGCCGCGAGCCAGAACGCCCAGAGCCGCCGCCTTCCGAGCATGACCTTCCCCCATCGCCGCGTCGATCCGGCCCCAGGCGGGCTCGGGCAGGCGCGAGCGTAGCCGAGCGCCCGTCCGCCGTCAGCAGCCGGCGCGATCGGGCGGCCGGCAGGGAGGCAGGACCACTGCCCGGTCTGGTTGGTACGACCGGCCTCCCCCGATGTACGCCAATCGGCCGCACGGCGTTCGTACACTCGCCGAGCCTCATGACGTCCAAAGAGCGATGCCGCATGGCCCACGCGCACGCGGACCAGGGCGGCCAGACGGTCGTCATCGTCGCCGCGATGCTCGTCGTGCTCATGGGCTTCGCCGCGATGGCCATGGACGTCGGCCGCTACTACTCCGAGCGCCGCCATCTCCAGAACGCCGTCGATTCGGCCGCGCTCGCCTGCGCCTACAAGTACGGCTCCACCGGGTCACAGAGCGAGGCGTGGGCGGCGGGGAACGACATCCTGCAGAAGTTCAACCTCCCGGGCGGGCCCACCGGCGTCGCGACCGGGATCACCATGCCGCCGTACGACGCGACCGGCGCGAGCTACGACTACGGCGGCCAGCCGGCGGTCGCCCTGAATCTCGTCCATGGGATCCTGCCGGTCAGCAATCCGCTCGGCTGCCGCGTCGCGGCGACGGTCGGGGTCCCGACGTTCTTCGTGAAGGTCGTGAACCCGGGACTGGCGACGCTGGGTCTGACGACGAGGGCCTTCGCGAAGTCGCAGGGCGGCTTCCTTCCGACCGTGACCTATCGCTACACGAACGGGCCCGGCCCGGGCACGGGGAACACGAACAGCTTCATCGACTGGACGAGGCAGGAAGGCTCCGACTTCGCGTGCACGTCGACGAACGGCACGGGCTGCGTCGACGCGACGCCACCCGGTCCGCAGCCGGTGACGCCTTGCCCGACGACGGGGCCCACGACCTGTGGCCGCGAGCACGTCCTGTTCGGCCAGAACGGGAAGGCGACGAACGACAGCTCGTTCCGCGGGTACATCGGCCTCGACATCCGCGACTTCCAGACCCTCGATCCGGGGACCGGGCAGCCGATCCACCAGGCCTACGACGGGATCGACCCGACCGCGACGGTGAACATCCTGAAGGACTTCGAGGCGAAGTGGATCATCAACGGGTACGCCGGGCCACCGCTCTGCGTCGTCGACCCGACGAACTTCCTCCCCTGCGCGGAGGTCGCGGCGATCAATGGGTCGAGCTCGGGGATCTTCGTCACCGACTACACCCTGCGATACCAGGTCGGCGACGTGATCATGCTCCAGCTCTACGACGGGACCGTGAAGACGATCCCCGACTTCACGCTCCAGGCGCCCAATATCACGGTCCCGAGCGGTGGCTCCATCCCCGCGACCGCGATCGTCTACACGATGAACACCCAGTTCCAAACCGCGGGCTCCGTCGTCAGCACCGAGCTCTACTACGACGACGGCGCGGTGACCGGCGGACCCGGCGACCAGTCCGGCACGAACCCCCTGATGGCCGGGAGCATCACCCCATGTGCCGTTGCGCCGCCGACGGTGGGGCGGCACAGCTGCGGCACCATCGCGCTGAACCCCACGCCGGCGAACGTCCCGACATACACGCAGGCGTGGAGCGGGATGACGGCGACCGGCGCCGCGCAGGGCATCTACCTCGCCTGGCTCCGCGGCAACGCGACCGCGCCGTACGACCAGCGGCAGCACGACTCGCTCGTGACGCTGACCGTGGGCGGCCAGACGCGCGACTTCGATCTTTCGGGCTCGGACGGCGCGGTCAGCGTCGCCGCACCGGGGATCCAGGCGAATCTCGCGATGCGCGTCCGTTCCGGTGGCGGGACCACGAGCTGGAACGGCGGGCCGGTCCACCTGACCTGGGAGAAGTGCCCCACCTACATCGACCCGCTGACCGGCGGGTCGCAGACCTTGAGCTGCAAGATCAACGGCAGCGCCTCGACCACCTCGGTCGACGTCCCGATCGGCAGCGGCTCGTCCGTCGAGGCGACCGTCAACGTGGACACCAGCGCCGCGATCAGCGGCCGCTCGTACACCGGCTGGGTGCGCGGCTTCGGACGCGATTCGGGCGGCAACGGCTCTCCGGTCAATCACCTCTTCCAGGTCCTCGTCGATGTGAACGTGACCGCGGGCGGCGTGACGAGCTACGTCGACATCCTCGGCTACGCGGCGTTCAAGCTCACCGCGGTCGACAGCAACGACGTGACCGGCCGGGCGATCAGCAAGGCCGTGTACGACCCGGACGACCCAGCGGTCGCGATGGGGCGCAAGATCCGCCTGGTCCCCTGGGAAACGCCGTAGCGGATCCCCGGCCCTACGCCAGCCCGAGCTCCCGTGCGGCGAGCGCCGGTGGGACGGACCCGCAGCCGAGCAGCGCGTCGTGGAACGCCCGCATGCCCATCCCTCGGTGCTTCGCCGTCGCCCGCAGGTCGAGTATCGCCTGCCGGCCGAGCGCGTAGCTCGACGGCTGGAGCGGGGTGAGCGTGTAGCGCCGGCACTCGGCGACCGCGTTCGGCCGCTCGAGCTTCGGGCCGTCGACCATGAAGCTCACGGCCTGCTCGAAGTTCAGCTCGCCGGTCGAGAGGCCCACGTCGACGATGACCCGCGCCGCGCGCCACAGGAGGTCCTTGAGCCGGAGCAGCCGTGTCTCGGGATCGTCGAGGTAGCCGAGCTCGGTCATGAGCTCCTCCACGTAGAGGCCCCAGCCCTCGATGAGCACATTCGACCGCAGCGCCTTGCGCGCGAGCGAGGGATGGTCGGCCGCCACGGTCAGCTGCAGGTGATGGCCGGGATAGCCCTCGTGGCACGCGATCACCGCGATGCCGCGTCGCGGATGGCCCGACAGACGTTCGGCCTTCACCGTCTCGGGGTCGTCGGCGGCGGGCAGCGTCACCCAGAAGCGGCCGCGGCGGCCGCGCTCGAACGGACCGGGCTGCACGTAGGCCGCATACGGGAGCGTCGGTCGCGCGAAGTCCGGCATCGGCGCGACCTCGAGGGACTCGCCCGGCGGGATCGTCGCGAGCTCGGCGACGCGCGTCGCGGAACGGGACCGCTCCATCTCGGCGCGGTACGCCCCGACGAGCTCGTCCCCGCTCGGGTGGTCCTCGCGCAAGCGGTCGACGCTCGCGCGCCAGTCGCCGTCGCCCAGCTGCGCCGCGGCCTCGGCGAGCCGCGCGGCCGTGTCCGCGTAGAGCTCCTGGCCGAACGAGCGCAACGAGGCCGCGTCGTGATCGATCAGCTCCCGGTCGCGCAGCAGCGCGTCGAACGCGTCGGTGCCGATCGCGAAGGTGCCGCGTGACCGGCGCATGAGGTCGTCGCGCAGCCAGGCCGCATACCCGTCGAGCGCGTCGCCCGCGCGCCTCCCCGCGGCGAGGAGCGCGGGCTTCGCGCTCGATCCCTCGGGCACGAGCGACGGCAGGATCGCCCGGACGAACGTCGCGCCCGCGGAGGCCGTCTCGCCGGCGACGACGACGTACACCGGCGGCACGCGGTCGGGGTCGAGGTTCGCGATCGCGGCCGCGGTCACGGCGGGCGCCTGCTGGAGCCGCTCGGCGAGCGCCGCGAGTCGCGCGTCCGGATCGCCCTCGTCACGGATGAGCGCGTAGTAGGCGCCGCGGATGATCGCGTCGGAGTAGAGCGACGGCTGTCGACGCCAGCGCTCGAATGCACGCAGGGCGCGCTCCCCGCGCAGCTCGCCGAGGACGAGCCCGAGGTCGGTGCGCTCGGTCGGGCCGAGGTCGGCGCCGTCCATCGATCCGAAGACCGCCAGCCAGCGGTCGACGAACGCGTCGCGCCGGGCGAATCCATCGGCCGTGAGGTCGGCGAGGCGCGCGTCGTGATCGTGGATACCCGCGATCGTCGCGGCCGTGGGGTCGAGCGCGTAGCGCTCGGTGACGAACTCGGAGACCTGCGCGTCGAACGCCAGCGGCTCGCGTACCATCGAGGTCGGTCAGTCTGTCAGTTCCGGCGTCCGTCCGTCGCATCCAGAGGGGAGCTCGCCGTGTCCACCGCTCGCTATCCCGACTGCACGAATTGCGAGGCCCCCTGCTGCCGCCGGCAATTCATGGAGGAGGGCGATCGCTGGCTGCCGCTCCACGACATCCGGCCGATCTATCGCGATGCCGGCACCGACGTCCGCATCGTCGGCTGGGAGAAGCAGCCCGACGGCCGCCAGCCGATGATCGAGTGCGCGGCGTTCGACGTCGCCCATCTGCGCTGCGGCATCTACGCCTCGCGCCCGGAGCACTGCCGGACCTACGACTGCCGTGAGGACGACCCGGACGATTGGCGCGCGCGACCGCACTGCGACATCGCGCGGCACCGGCGGATGGAGGCCTCCCGGGCGCGGGCGAAGCGGCGCTGACCCGCGGTGCGCCACACGAAGGAAACGGTGCTCGGGCGGGTCAGGGATGAGTACCGCGCCCTCGACCGCGTCGTGCGACGGCTGGGGCCGGCCGACTTCGCCCAGCCCGCCTTCGGCGAGCGGGCGAGGCTCCGGTTCAGCGTCAAGGACGTGCTCGCCCACATCACGGCGTGGAAGTGGAGCGCGGAGCGGTCGCTCGCCGGCGCGCGAGGCCCGCGCCGGCCGGTCGATCCCCCGAAGCTGGGCACGATCGGCGAGATCAACGCCGCGCTCTACCGGCGTTCGCATCGTCGGCCGGCGAGCGCGGTCGTCGCCGATCATCGCGCGGCGCAGCGCGCGCTCGTTCGCGCGATCCGGTCACGACCCGACGCGTTCTTCTCCGAACGCGAGCGGTCGCCGCAGTGGCCATTCGACGCGGTAGGTCATTCGGCCGAGCACCGGATCAAGCATCTGGAACCGCTGGTCGACCGCAAGCGGCCGCCCGCTCGCCACGCGCGGCGGCGCTCAGCGCCCGGCTAGCGCGGTCGCGAGCTCCTCGGGCGTATTCACGTTCGTGAAGCAGCGCAGCTCCGGGTCGACCATGCGGAGCTCGTCCTCTTCGATCGTCCGCAGCCGCACGTCATCGAAGAACGACACGACCCGGAGGCGTCCGCCTTCGAGCGCGCGTTCCATCGGGCGGAGGCAGGCCGTGGTGTACAGCGCGTGCAGGGTCTCGTACTCGGCGCCCACGCGCGGGATGACGACGTCCGCGTCGCCGCTCCGGTCGAGCAGGAGGCGCCACATGTCCGGGCGCAGGAACGGCATGTCGCAGGCGGCGACGAGGACCACGTCGGACGTGGCCGCGCCCACGCCGGTGGCGATGCCCCCGAGCGCGCCGCCCGACGGATACCGGTCGGGCACGACGCGCAGGCCGAGCGTCTCGAATCGCGCGTCGTTCGCGACGACGAGGACCTCGTCGGCCACGGATCCGAGCACGTCGGCGACGCGCGCCACGAGCGGACGACCGTCGAAGGCGATCCACGCCTTGTCCCGCCCCATCCGCCGCGAGCGACCGCCGGCGACGATCGCGGCCGAGACGCTCACCGCCATGCGTCGCCCGCGATGAAGTCCGCCACCGCTCCCGCGTCGGCGAAGGCGAACCGCCGGACTGCGACGTCCACGGGGAAATCCGTCACCGCGGCCACGAGCTGCGGGTCGCTCCCGCAGATCAGCTCGCGTGCGAGCGCGGCGCGCGCGACCTCGATCTTCGGGAGCGGCTCGGCCTTGAAGCCCTCGACGACGAGCAGGTCGAGGTCGGCGCGGACGTAGCGCGCGGTCACGCCGTCGAGCGTCTGCGCCGGACCGTCGTCGATGACGGCGGTCTGGTCCCCGCCGGTGATGATGGTCTGCAGGACGCCCGCGCGCCGCGCCCGGTAGCTGTCCTTCTCCGGCCGGTCGATCTCGAAGCCGGTATGCGCGTGCTTCAGGTAGCCGACCCGAAGGCCGCGGGCGGTGAGGAGCGGCAGCACCGCGAGCAGGAAGGTCGTCTTGCCGCTGTTGTGGCGGCCGACGAACGCGATGCGCGCGACGCCCATCCCGTCAGCGAGCGCGGTGGGAGCAGCGCGAGATCAGCTCGGGGCGACCGGCGTGCCGCAGCTCGCGCAGAACTTGGCGCCGTCGGCGAGCGGCTTTCCGCAATTCGTGCAATGGCGGTCGTCGCCGGCGATCGCCGTCGACGTGGCGGCCGGGGATCCTTCCTTGCCGGATTCCTCGCGGAAGCTCCGCACACCTTTGCCGAGCTGCCCGAAGACCTCGGGGAGCCGGCCGGCGCCGAAAATGATGAGCACGATCGCGAGGATGAAGATGAGCTCGGGTCCGCCGATATTGGGCATGGTCACTTCCTCGTGCGCGCCGCGGCGCGGTCTCTGCTCCAGAGTGTACGCACCGGCGTTTCAGCCGAAGAGGCCGTTCAGCAGACCGATGAACAGCGGGATGACCACGAGCAGGAGCAGCGCCGGGAGGTAACAGAGGACGAGGACGAGCATGAGCTTGCCCTCCACCTGCGCCGCCGCCTCGAGCGAGCGCGCTCGCTCGGTCGCGCGCATGCCCTCCCGTGCGTCGCGGATCACATTGAGGGAGCCGCGACCGAGGTCGCGCGAGCGATCGAGCTCGGCGGCGAGCGAGGCGAGCCCGTCCAGGCGACCGACCCGCGCGTCCGTGGCAAGCGCACGGAAGAGCGGCGCGCCGAGCGCGTAGGCGCGGGCCGCGCGCCCGAGCGACGCGTCGAGCAGGCTCGCTCCGGTCGGGCGCTCCGCGAGCGAGGCGAGCGCGGTCTCGACCGGCCGGCCCGCCGCGGCGAGCGCCTCGAGCCACTCGACGAGCGTGCCCAGGCTGCGCTCGGCGTCGAGACGGCGGGCGCGAGCGCGGCGCTCGACGATGAGCGACGGCAGCACGAAACCTGTGTACGCGCCGGCCACGATCGCGATCGGGCCGAGGGGGGTGAAGAGACCGGCGGTGACGCCGAGCGCGGCGCCGGCGATCGCGGCGAGCAGCTTCGCCGCGACCAGGCCGGTCTGCGAGAGAGCGATCCCCGATTGGCGCAGATCGAGCCCGCTCACCGGCCGCCAGCGCGTTTCGGTCCGCAGCCTCGGAGCGAGACGGAGCAGGCGCCGCTCGACCGCCGAGTCGCGGCGGAGCGCGGCGAACACGGCGATGACCGCGATCGCGGCCGCGACCGATCCGAACGCGATCAGCGGATCGCCCCTCGCACCACGCGGCGGCTCAGCAGGATCCCCGCGAGCTCGAGTGCGGCGGCGGCGGGGATGAGGACGAAGCGGCCGAGGGGCGTCCCGAGGGTCGCACCGAGCGACGGGGTCGTCGCGGTGAGATAGAGCGCGAGCGCCGGCACGAGCGCCGCGAGGAGGTACGTCTGCATCCGCGCGCCCGACGCACGTGCCCGGATCTCGCCATCGAGACGCTCGTCGTACGCCAGCCGCTCGGCGATGGCGCCGACGAGCGAGGCCGCGCGTTCGAGCGGCAGCCGCTCGGCGACGCCGAGCGCGAGCGTCTCGAGCGCGGCAGCCCCACGCCGGTCGGTCGCGAGCGGCACCGCGTCGCGGAGCGCGCGATCCAGTGATTCGCCGAGGTCGAACCTCGCGAGCGCGTGCGCGAACGGGCGACGCGCGATCGGATCGTCGCAGCCGGCGAGCGCCCGGCGGAGCGATTCGGGGAGGGCCAGCCCTGACCGGAGCGCCGCGTGGGTCGCACCGAGAAGACGGGCGACCGCCGGTCGGGCCCGATCGCGCGCGGCCTGGGCGCGGAAGCGCACCGCGACGGAGGGCAGGGCCGCGGCGAGCGGTCCGAGCAGCAGCGGGGCGCCGGCCGCGCCGGCGAGCACGAGCGCGGCGATCGCGATGACGGCGCGGAGCGCTTCCCAGTCGCGCAGGGCGATGCGCCACCCGGCATCCGACAGGGCCGTCCGGTCGGGATGCGCGATGTCCGGTGCGCGCCAGCGCGCGCCGGAGGGAGCGAGCACCAGCGCGATGGCCGCGGCCGCGGCCGCGAGGGCACCGGCGAGCACGACCGTCACGATCGCTCCCGGTGCGACCACACGATCGTGGCGACCTCGTCCTCGACGCGCGCGATCTCGCGGACGATCCTCCGGCCGTCGCCTCCACGCGCGACGTGCGCGATGAGCTCGACCGAGCGCGCGACGTGCCGCGCGATCGCCTGCGGCCCGAGCTCCCCGGCCCGTGCGAGCAGCAGCTCGAGACGGCCGAGCGCATCTTGGGCGGAGCCCGCGTGGAGCGTCGTGAGCGATCCCGCGTGCCCGGTGCTCAGCGCCTCGAGCAGCGCGGACGCGTCGCGCGGCGCCCGGACCTCGCCGACGATGATCCGATCCGGCCGCATGCGCAGCGCGTTCACGACGAGGTCGGCGAGGGCGACGCCGCCCTCACGCGATGGCACGCACTCGAGATGCACGACATGCGGGTGAGGCAGCACCAACTCGTTCGTGTCCTCGATGACGATCACCCGCTCGTCCTCGGGGATGAACGCCGTCAGCGAACGCAGGAGCGTGCTCTTGCCCGAGCCCGTCGCACCGCTGACGACGAGGTTCTGGCGCCGGCGGACGGCGCTCGCGAGCAGCTCCGCGGCCTCCTCGGCGAGCCCGCCGCTGGCGACCCACGACGGTGCGGGGCCGGCCAGCGGTAACGAGAGCGGACGGAACTTGCGGATCGACAGCGAAGGCCCACCGACCGGCTCGATGACCGCGTTCGCGCGGCTGCCATCGCGCATCCGCGCGTCGACGAACGGGCGCTCGATGGTCAGCTCGCGCCCGACGCTCGCCGCGATCCGGTACGCGAGATCGGAAAGCTCGGCCGCGTCGCGGAACGCGACCGGGGCGCGCTCCAGCCGACCGGACCGCTCGACGAAGACGCGGTCGGGTGTGTTCACCAGGACGTCGCTCACCTCGGGATCGTCAAGCAGCGGCTGCAGGCAGCCGAAGCCGAAGAGATCGGCGCAGAGCCGCTCGAGCTCCAGGTCGGAAAGACGCTCGCCGGCGACCGAGCGCACGCGCTCGCGGATCAGCCGGCGCCGGGCCGGGTCCGCGTAGAGCGCGAGCAGCGTCGCCGGATCGAGCCCGGCGGCCACCTCGGCGCGGACGCGGGCGACGAGCGCGACGTCGATCATCCGAGCGCTCGGATGAGCTTGTCGATCGCGCGCAGCGTCGGAGCGCGCGACGCGAACTCGTCCTTCGCGAGATACGGATCGTGAGGAACGGCGGCGATGAGCGGCCACGGCAGCCGTCCGGCGATCCGGGTCGCGTCCTCCTCCGCCGCGGCGACGGTGACGGCGCTGATCGGCAGACCGACGTCGGCGAGCAGACCGGCGGCGCAGAAGGCGCTCTGAAGCTGCGCGACGCGCGACCCGACGACGACGCACAGCCGATCGATCGCCTCGAGCACGGTCGGGTCGAGGGCGTCCGCGCCGCTGCCCAGGTCGATCACGACCGCGCGATCGCGTCGCAGCGCGCGGAGGAGCTCCACCACCCGCGGTCCATCGAACGTGCGGTGCAGATCGGTCGAACCGGGAAGGAACGGCACGTTCGCCCAGCGTGAGAGCAGCGCGGTCTCGCCCCCGGGACGGAGCAGCGCGTCGGTCACGGTCGCCGCGGTCCGTTCGGCGCGAAGCGCGAGCGACGGCGCCCAGCGATCGAGGTCGACGAGCACCGGCGCGACGCCCGCGGCCGCGGCACGATGGGCGACGAGCGCCGCGGTGGTCGAGCAGCCGACCCCACCGACGAGGGACCAGAACGCGACGACGGTGCGGGCGGCGAGGGGCGCCGGCCGGATCGGCGCGAGCGGCTCGAGCGGCGCGTCGCGGCCCGTCGCGTCGCGCATCAGGGCCAGGCCGACCTCGGCGAGCGGTGAGGCGTCGAGCCAGGCCCGCCAGTTCATCCGCCGGCCCAGCGCGCGAGCGGCGCGTCGCTGAGGTAATGGCGGAGCGCGGGCGGCGCGGCGCCCCGGTCGAAGACGGTGGGCCGGAGGGCGCGACGTGCCGCGCGGAGGGTCGAGCGCGCGCACCATGCCGCGCGCCGGACCTCGACCAGACCCTCCTCGCCGCGCAGGAGGGCGCGGCACCGAGCGCGCCGGCGCGCGGCGAGCGGCCACCCCGGCAGGCGACGGCGAAGCAGCTCCGCGGTCGCCGCGGCGAGCGCGATGCGCCGGACCTCGAGGAGGTCGAGCTCGCCGGCAGCCAGCGGAACCGGGTCGAGACGTATCCCGATCGCCCGCGCGAGAGCCGGTGGCGCGATCGGTGGCGGCCCGTCGTACGCACGCGCTCGCACGCCACCGAACGCGAGCGAGCGAGCGACGCGCGACGCGATGTCGTCCGCCAGCGTGAGCTGGATCGCGCCGTCGCGGCGCCAGAGCGTGAACTCGGGCGCGACGAGCAGCGCGAGGTCGAGCGCGGCGCCGCCGATCGGCTCCAGGCGGAGCGTCGTCATCGCCGGACGGGGATGAAGACGAGGACGAAGGTGCTGGTCGCGATGCGATCGGCGACCCGGAGCTCGTCGCCCGGCGGCAGGGCGACGACGACGCTTCCGAGCCGTTCGTTCGACTGGATACCCGGGCCGCGCGGCGTGCCGGGCGTGAGGAACGCGCCGCCGTTCTCTCCCCTGACGTCGAGGACGGTCGCGTCGCGAGCGACCATCTCGGTGACCCGTCCGGCCGGCGCGCGGCCCGCCGCCGGCACCGCGATCACATCGACGTGGGCCCCGGGCGCGATCGCGCCGCCGAGCGCCTGCCCGGCCGAGACCGGGATCGCGATGGCGCGCTGACCCGCGGAGGGCACGAGCCCGCTGTGGAATGCCGCGGCCGCATCGGCGAGCGCCGATGTGAGCACGACCTGACCCGCCCAGAGCGGAGCTCGTGGCACCTTGCCCACGGCCTCGGCGACCGCGCGCGCTGCGCCGTTCGGCACCGCGTCGGCGGGGAACGCGCGCAGGGCGAGATCCTCGTCACCGAGCGGGCGATCGGCGGTGAGATCGCGCGCCGCGACGACGACGCTCGTCCGCTGCGCGCCGAGGTAGTACAGGCCGCCGGCGATGAGACCGGCGACGAGCGCGATCGCCAGCAGTCCGCGCTGCTCGATCACTCCACGAGCGCCGGCGAGCGCACGATGACCCGCACGGCGAGCTCACCGGTCTCGCCGCCGGGGAAGGCGATGGCGAATCGCAGGACCCAGGCCTGGCCCGGAGGCGCGAGGCGGTCCCAGCGCGCCACGAATGGCTCCCCGGCCGCGCCCGCGATCGCGCCGAGGACGACGGCTTCGCCGGAGATGTAGCGCCAGGCGAGAGCGTCGCTTCCGAGCGGCAACACGAGCGCGATCCGGCGCCCCCGAATGACCTCGATGTCCGCAGCGGGCAGCGCGCCGAAACGTTGCGGCGGGCCGAGCAGCGGGCCGGCCGGAGCGTCGCGGTCCCGCGGCTCCGGTACCGGCAGATCCGCCAGGCCGCCGCCCGGCGGCGTTTCGACGATCGGGGACACCGAGCCGGTGGGCGCGAGCTCGTATGGCGAGGACCCGATCGCGCCGCTCGGCGTGAGGCCTTCACCTGGGCCGGCCGCGCCCGGCGCGCTGCTCGCCCCCGGCGCGCTGCTCGCGCCCGGCGTGGCGACGGCGCCCGGGCTCGGTGTCAGGTCCCCGGGGGTCCCCGGCGTCCGCCCCGCGAGCCGTGCGAGCTCGCTGTCATCCTGGAAGAACACGACGCTGACCGAGACGAATCCCTCGTCGGTGCGAACGAAGTTCTCGTAGTACGTGCCGGCGAGCGCTCGTCCATCCCCGAGGGTGGCGCGGCCGTTGAACGCCGTGCCGTCGTACGCGCTCGCGTCGCCGGTGCCGACGGTCTCGAGCACCCGCGCGTAGGAGCCGGTGATCTCGTGCACCGTCGCGGTCGAATACGTCGTGAGCGGTCCGGACCGTTCCACGATGTCGCCCGCGTATGTGTCGGTCACCAGGTAGACCCCCGGCGGGGCCTCGATCGGGGCCGGCTCCGGGGTGACCGGCGGATCGGCCGGCGGGGTCACGACGTCGTCCGGATCCCAGCCCAGGGCGGGCGAGGACGAGAGCAGGACGAGCGCCAGCGTGACGGCCGCCGAGCCGATCCTCATCGCGCGCTTCCGCTCGCGCGCACCGTGATGTCGGTCACGGGCTTGAAGAGCAGCGCGCCGAAGACCGGTGTGCGCACCGGTACGTTCGCGGTGAGCCGAACGGTCGCCGGGGCATCCTCGATGACGACCACCGCGTCGGCCGCGATCGCGCTCGGGGACTCCGCGAGGGTACCGGCGATCGGCTCCAGGTTCGCGGCGAACATCGCTCGTGCGACGTCGGACGCGTCCGCGGCCGGACGGAGGCGGCCGGTCCGCTCGAGCTCGCCGTCGTCCTGATCGTTCACGGCGACGAGCGCCGCGAGGTCCGCCGCGGAGCGCGCGCGAGCCGCGACCACGCGGAGCGCGCCGAGCTCGAGCGTCGTGCTCAGGACGATGAGCAGCAGCGGAAGCAACGCGATCGTGGTCAGCGCGGTCATCGGTTCAGCTCCCCTCGCACGACGGCGGTCGTGCGGATCGGAATGGACGCGGAGAACGCGAATGGGATCGCGAGGCGGGCCTCGGCCCGTACGGTGACCGTCAGCGGCTGGCGCCATCCGACGCGCGACGGCGTGACTTCGAGCGTCACCTTCGCGGGATCGATGCCTGCCGCGAGGAGCGACTCACCGAGCAGCGCGCGTACCTCGGGCGCGTCGCCGCCGAGCTCGGCCGCGTACCGCGCGACCTGCACCGTGGCGCTCTCCTGGGCCAGCCAGCGCTGGAAGACGTCGCCGAATTCGATGATCGCGAACAGGAGCGGGACGAGGATCGTGATCATCAGCGTCGCCTCGAGCGTCGCGAGGCCGCGCTCGTCGCGACGCATCCGCTAGCGCACCGCCTGCATGTCGCTCACGAGCGCCTGGAGCCGCGATACGAGGCCGTTGTTCCATGCGGAGACGCCGATGACGAGCGTCCCCAGGACGACCGCGGCCCCGATGATGTACTCGACCGTGGCGAGACCACGGTCACCGGCGAAGAACAGGCGCAAACGCGACACGACGATCACCTCCAGCGGAATGGAGGGAGCGTCGTACGGTGGACCGCCGCGGACGATGGGACCGGCGGCCGGTACCGTGGTACCTGGGCGTCGGATCGAGCCGGACGGCATCCGGGTCCGCCTCGAGGTGCATGACAGGCTCGCCACGCTGACCGGGACTCGTTGACGCACGATCTACCGTCGGAAGCGGATCTCGCGGATCGGAGGACCTCGATGGACGTCCCGGCGGACAGGTATCCGGCGCGTTTGGCGATCGACTACCCCGAACGCCTGGACCGGCTGACGACCCTGCTGCGGTTGATCTGGATCATCCCGATCCTCGTCATCCTCGGTCTCGTCTCAGCCGGCGGCGACACGTACGTGACGGTCCGCGACCAAACGGACCGGGCGCGCACGGCCGGCGCAGGCATCACGTTCTCGCTCGGGGCCGCGACCGCGCTCATGATCCTCTTCCGCCAGCGCTATCCACGCTGGTGGTTCGACTTCCAGCTGGCGCTCGCGCGCTTCTCGTACCGCGTCGGGGCGTATCTCGCATTGCTGCGCGATGAGTACCCGTCCACCGAGGACGAGCAGGCCGTCCATCTGGACCTCGACTACCCGGACGTGCCGCGGCAGCTGAACCGCTGGCTGCCGCTCGTGAAGTGGCTGCTGGCGATCCCCCACTTCGTCGTCCTCATCGTTCTGGCGCTGGTCGGTGTTCTCGCCGTCATCGCCGCGTGGGTCGCGATCCTCGTCACCGGGCGCTACCCGCGGAGCCTCTTCGACTACGTCGTCGGAGTGGGCCGCTGGGCGTTGCGCGTGCAGGCGTACGCGATCCTCATGCTCACCGACCGCTATCCGCCCTTCTCCCTGCGGTAGGGACACGCCTCACCGCACCGCGGCGGCCGGGTGGGGGCGGTCACGGCACCGGACCCACCACGACCGCGGCGCACGCGGCGCTCCGGTCGATGGCCTACGTCGGCTGGAGCGAGATGCTGAGCGCCCGGGTGGCCCGGAGCGGGCCGCGCCGGAGGCTCCGTAGCTGCCTAGAACACGATCCGCCCGGCGTCGTGGAACAGCCGCAGCTGGTCACGGCGCACGTAGCCGCAGAGCGCGATGTTCGCTTCCTGGGCGAGGGACACCGCGAGCTCCGTCGGGCTCGTGCGTGAGGCGACGATGCCGACGCCGAGCCGCGACGACTTCACGAGCATCTCGCTGGAGATCCGCCCGGAGGTGAGGATCGCCTTGCCCGCGGTGGCGGTGTCGGACAAGAGCGCCTCTCCGGCGATCCGGTCGACCGTGTTGTGCCGCCCGATGTCCTCGGTCAGGAGCTCCAGGCCCGCCGCTCCGAACAGCCCGGCGGCGTGGGTGCCGCCGTGCTCGCGATACCCGTGCGCCGACTCGAGGAGCTCCTCCATCCAGGCCATCAGCTGTTCCGGGCTGACGCTCATGCCGCCCTCGACCGGGACGACGTCGAGGGAGAACGTCACGCCGCGCCCGCAGCCCGAGGTGAGGATGCGCTTGCGGTCGTGGGGCACCGCCCGCGCGGTCGGAGCGAGCCGCACCTTGACGACCGTCTCCTCGTCGCAGACCTCCATGAGGGCGACGTCCTCGGCGGTCTGGATGATGTCCTCGACCCGCAGGAACCCGAGCGCGAGCGCGATCACGCGCACCGGCGAGCAGGCGATCGTCGCGAGCTCTTCGCCGTCCACGATGAGCGTGATCGCGCGCTCGGGCGGCGGCGGACGATCGGTCTCGCTCAGCTTCCCGTCCCGATAGAGGCGCGGCGGTGCGGGCCGCGCGGCGCGGCGGACCTCGGTCGTCACGGCGCGATCCGCCTCAGCCCGTCGGCGAGCTTCGCCTCGTCCATCTCGCCGAGGTAGAGGTGCCGGATGACCCCGTCGCGATCGACGAAGAACGTCGAGGGCACGCCGCTGGAGAGCCTGTAGCGCTGCGCGACCACCGTCCCGACGTCGATCAGCGGCTCGAGGTGCGACACCTCGAGCGAGTCGAGGAAGCCGCGCACCTTGTCGCCATCCTCGTCGAGGTCGATCTCGAGGAACGTGATGTCGCCGTGCGCTCGCGCGGCGGCCTCGAGACGCGGCAGCTCGGCGCGACACGGCACGCACCAGGTCGCCCAGAAGTTGAGCACCACCGGCCTTGGCCGGAGCGACGACAGCCGGGTCGACTCGCCGTTCGGGCGCACCCACTCGAAGTCGGGCGCGACGGCACCGATCCGCCCGGCGGCCGTCGGGTCGTCGATGAGCTTCGTGATCACCCCCACCTTCGTCGGGCCGGTGACGAGGCGCTGCTGGAACGATGGGGCGAGGAGCGCGGCGAGCGACGCGAGCGCGATGATGCCGATGAAGAGACCGGCGATCGCCCGCGGAAGCTGGGGCCGGATCTCGGACGCGCGCGCGGTCATCCGAGCAGCGGCAGGAAGTTGAAGTACTGATTGAGCCGGGTCAGCTGACCGGACAGGAGGAGAAGGCCCATCACGATGACCAGCGTACCGCCGACGCTGTTCACCGCCCGCATATGGAGGCGGACCCACTCCAGCCCACGCCGCGCGACGCCGAGGCCGCCCGCGACCATGAGGAACGGCACGCCGAGGCCGAGCGAGTACGCGAGCAGGAGCACCGCGCCGGAGGCGATGTCCGTCGTCAGCAGGATGCTCAGGATCAGCGCGAGGTACGTCCCGATGCACGGCGTCCAACCGGCCCCGAACGCGACGCCGATGAGCAGCGACCGCGTATAGCCGCGCGTCCCTTCGCCGAGCCGCACGTCGGACGGCCGGTCGAGGAACGGGATCGTGATCAGCCCGAGCATGTGCGTTCCCAGCACGATGAGGAGCGCTCCGGCGA
>DASWCU010000078.1:0-2545 GCA_036389935.1 Candidatus Limnocylindria bacterium | reverse complement strand
GCCCCGCTGAGCAGCTTGTTCACCCGCTCGGGATCGCTCTTCGCGCGTCGCTCGAGCTCCGACGCCGGCCGGCCGATGAGGCCGCACGTCGCGCAGTCGCCGTTCCCGTCGAGCCGTGCGTGACAGTGCGCGCAGTGCACCTCGAACGCGCCGTGCGGTTTGAACAGGTCGAGCGCTTTCGCCTCCTCGATCAGCTCCTCGGTGGTGGCCATCGCTCCGGCTAGCCGGCCGAGAGCACGACGGACTTCTTCTCGAGGTATCCGTCCAGGGCCTCGAGCCCGTGCTCCTTGCCGAACCCGGACTCCTTCGTTCCGCCGAAGGGCAGCTCGTCGTGCGCGACCTGGATGGCGTTCACCCACGTGTATCCGGCCTCGATCTGCTCCGCGGCGCGCCGGGCCTTCGCCAGGTCGCGCGTCCAGATGGACGAGCCGAGGCCGTAGACGCTCGCGTTCGCCTTCTCGATCGCCTCGTCGAGATCCCGCACGATCACCACCGGCAGCGCCGGACCGAAGACCTCCTCCGTGATCATGCGCGAATCCTCGGGCACGTCCGCCAGCACCGTCGGCTCCATGAACCAGCCCTTGTCGAACTCCTTGCCCTCCGGCCGCTTCCCGCCCGCGAGCACGCGCGCGCCGCGGCCGACGGAGTCGGCGACCTGCGCTTCCACCTGGGCGCGCTGCGCCTCGGTGTGGAGCGGGCCCATCATCGCGCCCTCGCTCATCCCGTTGCCGACCTTGAGCTTCTGAGCGCGCGCCGCGATGAGCTGCATGAACTGCTCGGCCACGCTGCCGAACACGTAGAGCCGCTTCACGGCCAGGCACGCCTGGCCCGCGTTGAAGAAGCGCCCGATGGCGACGCCCCGCGCGGCCTTCTCGAGGTCCGCGTCGTCGCACACGATGCAGGGATCGCTCCCCCCGAGCTCGAGCGTCACGCGGGTCACGTGCTGAGCGGCCAGCCGCATGATGTTCTTCCCCGTCTCGGTCTGGCCGGTGAAGGCGATCTTGTTCACGCCGGCATGCCCGGTGAGCGCATCGCCGATCTCGGCACCCGACCCGTGCACGGTGTTGAGGACCCCGGCAGGTAGACCCGCGCCGTTGATGGCCTCGACGCAGCGCTGCGTCGCGAGCGGCGTCGTCGATGCGGGCTTCAGCACGACCGTGCAGCCCGCCGCGAGGGCCGGGCAGATCTTGTTCGCCATCAGCGTCAGCGGGAAGTTCCAGGGCGTGATCGCCGCGACGACCCCGACCGGCCGGCGGATCGTCAGCCCGAAGCTGTTGTGATCCTCGAGCACGACGTAGTCACCGCGGATCTTGTCGGCGAGCCCGGCGTAGTACTCGAGGTTCGCGGCGACACGGCCGGCCTCGATCGTCGACTCGCGCAGCGTCTTGCCCTGCTCGAGCGTGAGCAGCTTCGCGATCTCCGGGACCGCCTCGCGGACACGTGCCGCCGCCTTGAACAGGAGCTGTGCGCGGTTCTGCGCCGCGGTCGACGCCCACTTCGGGAACGCCCTGCGTGCCGCGGCGACCGCCGCGTCGACGTCGCGCGCGTCGCCGCGCGGGATCGAGCCGACGACCTCACCCGTCGCCGGATCGCGCACCTCGATCGTCTTGCCGCTCGCGCTGTCCGCGAGCTGTCCATCGATGATCATCTGTGCCATTGGAGACCTCTCAACCGTCGCTCGCGCCGTGGCGCGGGGGAATGGCTAGATTGTGCCGGAAATCTCGCGACGTGCTCGGGGAGGTCGCTCATGTCCGTCGTTCGCCTCGAGAAACGGGATGCGGTCGGCCACATCGTGCTCGATCGGCCGCCGGCGAACTCCTACGACAAGGCGTTCCTCGACGATCTCTCGCTCGCCATCGACGGGGCGCGCTTCGATCCCTCGGTGCGCTCGATCGTCGTGCGCAGCGCGTCCGAGCGGTTCTTCTCAGCGGGCGCCGACGTGAAGATGTTCGCCGCGACCGACGCCGAGTACCAGGCGGCGTTCGTGATCCACGCGAACGAGATCATGTCCAAGTTCGAGCGGACGGCGAAGGTCGTGGTCGCCGCGATCAACGGCCATTGCCTGGGCGGCGGTCTCGAGATCGCGCTCTGCTGTGATTTCCGATTCGCCGCGGCTGGCGCGTACAACATCGGCCTGCCGGAGGTCACGCTCGGCGTGCTGCCGGGGACCGGTGGCACGCAGCGCCTGCCGCGCCTCATCGGCCGGCAGAAAGCGCTCGACCTGATGCTTCGCGGAGCTCCGGTGGACCCGGCTCTGGCGAAGGAGCTCGGCATCGTCGACGAGCTCCATCCCGCCGATCAGCTGCAGGAGAAGGCGCACGCCTACGCCGCGGGCTTCGCGACCGGCCCGACGCTGGCGATCGGCCGGATCAAGCTGGCCACCGTCCTCGGCGGTGGCATGCCGTTCCAGAACGCGATGCTCTACGAGCACGAGGCGGTCAGCCGGCTCTTCGCCTCGGAGGACGCGCGCGAAGGGGTCACCGCCTTCGGCGAGAAGCGCAAGCCGAGCTACAAAGGGAGATAGTCGTCCATTCCGCGCTCCAAG